>JBHEKR010000554.1:0-5170 GCA_041859365.1 Candidatus Hydrogenedentales bacterium | reverse complement strand
TCTGGTCATTCTCCCAGAGATAATCCGGGTAATAGAAATGGGCCTGATCCTGATCGAGGTGGCCGTAGAAATAGTCGAAACCCTGCCAGTTCGCCACGCCCCACGAGCCGGGGTTGCCGAGCGACCACTTGCCAATCGCGCTCGTGGTGTAGCCCGCCTGCTTGAGCACTTCGGCCACCGTAACATCGTCCGGGCGGAGAAACACGCCATGGGGAATGTTGTCGCGCACGCGGTTGTGGCCATTGTGCATTCCGGTCATGAGGGAACAGCGGCTCGGCGAGCACACGGAGGCCCCCGCGTAGCACTGGGTAAAGCGCGTGCCTTCGGTCGCAAGCCGATCGATATTCGGCGTCTGGATGCGCTGCTGACCGTAACATCCGAGATCGCCATAGCCCAGATCATCCGCCATGATGAGGATGATGTTCGGCCGCATGCCGGGACCGGCTTCGGCTGAGGCGAGCGCGGCGGGCAGCGTGAGCAGCAAGAAGAGGAGTCGGGAAAAAGCGTTCATGGACGGATTCCTGAATGGGGCCGGGGGATTACCTGCCATTCAAACTAGGGGAATCCGGCACCGAAGTCAAGATTCGCCGATAATCTAAGGCGTCTTCAATGATCCGGAAGTTTCCAGCACCCGCGTAGCGAAGGTATTCAGGCTTTCGTTGGCCTCCCGCGCCGATTCCGCCAACCGCCGGTGGAGCTCCGGCGGCACCCGCAATACGAACTTGCCTGAATAGGGCTTGTTGGGATCCTTCCCGATTTTCTTGCAGTGCTTCAGGTAGACCTCAACGGAATTCTTGAACTCTTTGCGCAATTCTTTGATGGAATGGCCTTGAAAGTGGATTGTGTCCTGGATGTTGGTGACAATGCCAAAGAACGAATCATCCTCGGCGTCGTACTCCAGTTTGGCTTCGTAGCCGTTGTAGGTGAGGTGATCTTTCATAGCACGACTCCAGTTTCCTGCAGGAATTTACGCAGCGCGGCAACGACACCCCGACGAACGTTGGGGATGGGGCCGATGAAAGACGGCCACATTGGTCTCCAGCGTTATGGTTACGCGCGAGCCGCTGCCCTCCTCAAGTTCAGCTCCCAAGCCCTTCAACAGAGACTCCACATCGGCCCACCGGATATTGTTGCCCGGGTCATCGCAGAAGAGTTTCTCCAGCGTTTTGCGTTGCTTGCTGTTCACCATATGATGATACTATGGACAGTATCGCTTCTTCAACAGCAACTGCAATCATACTGCGGGCGGTGGCACACCCCCCTCACGCCAGCGACAGGATCTTCTCCGGAATTGCGTTCAACGAACAGACGTGCTCCACGGCGCCGCGCTTTACGGCTTCCTGTGGCATGCCGTAGACCACGCAGCTTTGTTCGTCCTGCCCGATGGTGGCGGCGCCCTGATCGCGCATCATGCGGAGGCCTTCGGCGCCGTCGGCGCCCATGCCGGTCATGATGACGCCGATGGCGTTGGCGCCGGCGTAGGTGGAGACGGACTTGAAGAGGACGTTGATGGAGGGCCGATGTCGCCCGACGAGGGGGCCGCGCCGGATGGACACGTAGTACTCCGCGCCGGAACGGGCGAGGAGCATGTGGAAGTTTCCGGGAGCGATGAGGACTCTGCCGGGCTGGACGGTGTCGCCATCTTCCGCTTCCTTGACCTGCATGGCGCATAGACCGTCGAGGCGTTCGGCGAAGGCGCGGGTAAAGTGCTCGGGCATGTGCTGGACGATAACGATGCCGGGGGAGTTGGCGGGCAGCGCGGTGAGCACGGATTGGAGGGCCTGGGTTCCGCCGGTGGAGGCGCCAATGGCCACGACCTTGTTGGTGGTTCGGGTCATGGCGAGGGAGCGGGCGGCGAGGGCGACGGTGTCGGCGCCGAGGGCGCGGCGCTCCAGGTGTGCGGATGCGGCGCCCTTGAGCTTCTCGCAGAGGGACTCGGCGAGGTCATCCACGCTGAGGGCGGAGCCGGATTTGCACATGACGTCCACGGCGCCGGCCTCAAGGGCCTCCATGGCGAGTGCGCCACCGCGCTGGGTGAGCGAGGAGACGACCACCGTGGGGATGGGGTAATAGTGCATGAGCTTGCGCAGAAAGGTAATCCCGTCCATGCGCGGCATTTCGATGTCGAGCGTGAGTACGTCGGGCTTGAGCTCAACAATCATGTCGCGGGCGACGTAGGGGTTGGGCGCGCTGCCGACGACTTCCAGTTCGGGGTCCCTTGCGAGCTCCCGGGTGAGGACGCTGCGGACCAGGGCGCTGTCGTCGACAATGAGGACGCGAACCCGTTTGGGGATGTTTGGCAGTGAGGACATGGCTCTTAGCCTTTCAAGCGTTTCGGGCGCTGTTGAGTAGACCGGCCGTATCCAGGATCAGGCCGACGCGACCGTCCGGCATGATGGCTCCGCCCGCGAGCCCCGGCACGGAGCCAAGGCCCTTGCCGAGAGGCTTGATGACAACCTGCTGCTGACCGATGAGGTCGTCGGCCAGCACGGCGATGCGGCGACCGGCGTCTTCGAGGATCAGCACAATGCCTTTTTCCGGATCGTGCTCCGCATTGGGAATATCCATGAGGGCATGGAGGCGGAAGAGCGGTATGAGGCGATCATGCTGATGCAAGACCTCGCCGCTAGCGTTGATCGTGTGCACTTCCCCGGGTTGGGGACGGGTGGCGCGAACCACATTGCCGATCGGGATGATGAAGCGCTCTTCGCCGACCATGACGGCCATACCGTCGATAATGGCCAGGGTGAGGGGAAGGCGTATGGAAAAGGTGGACCCCACGCCAACCTCGGAGCGTATGTCGATTCGGCCGTGGAGCGCGTTGATGTTGCGCAGCACCACATCCATGCCCACACCGCGCCCGGAGACGTCGGTCACTTCCTTTGCGGTGGAGAATCCGGGCTGGAAGATCAGATTCCACACATCGCTGTCCGGCGGCTCTTCACCGGGCTGCACCAGGCCCCGCTCCACCGCCTTGGCGAGGATGGCTTTTCGATCAAGTCCCCGGCCGTCATCGGTAATATCGATATAGATGCCGCCGCCTTCGTGGTAGGCCCGGAGGGTCACCCGCGCCTGCCGGGGTTTGCCCGCGGCGGCGCGCCCCTCGGGAGTCTCGATGCCGTGGTCGACGGAATTGCGCACCATGTGCATGAGCGGGTCGGCCACCATATCCACCACGTTTTTATCGAGCTCGGTTTCTTCGCCTTCGGTGATAAACTCGACGTCCTTCCCGACCTTCTTGGCCAGGTCGCGGACGAGGCGGGCCATTTTCTGGAAGGTCCCGCGCACGGGCACCATGCGCATCGACATGGAGATGGACTGGAGCTCGCGCGTGATCTTGTCCATGTGGCCCAGGCGGCGGGCTAGCAGGGCCTCGGACCCTTCCTGACCCATGGGGGTTTGGCTGACCATGGCCTCGGCGATAACCAGTTCGCCGATAAGATCGACCATAAGATCGAGGCGATCCGCGTCCACCTTGATCGATTCCCGGGCCTGCACAACGGGCCGACGCTGCTCTTGCTGCTTGCGGAGGGCGTCGACGGCATCGCGGGCCTGGACCGCGCCCGTGCTAACCAGCACCTCGCCCAGTTTTCGGGGCGGATCTGAACTGGCCTGCAACTCAAGGGCGTGGGTAATGGTCTCGGGCGTCGCCGTGCCGCTTTCAATGAGGATCTGGCCCATGCGCTTGACGGGTTTAACCTGGCCGGTCAAGGCCTCAAGGCGGGTCACAAGGTCGTGAATCCACTCGGTGGCCTGGGGCGCCGCGCCACTCCCCAGAACGGCCTGCTGGTCTTCCACCAATTGCTTGAGTCCGTCTGCGGCTTCGAAGCAGAGATCGATGACGGGGCCTTCCATACGAATCGCGCCCTGGCGTACTTGATCCAGCAACGATTCGGCGACGTGAGAGAGGGATTGAATGGCGCGCATCTGGAGAAGGCCCGCGCCACCCTTGACGGTGTGGAAAGCGCGAAATACCGCCGCGATCGCCTCGGCATTCTCCGGCTCCGCCTCCAGCGTCAGCAAATGGATGTCCGCCTGATCCAGGTGCTCCCGGGCTTCCTGCAAAAATTCGTTCAGGAGTTCCGGATCGCCGCAGAAGCTGTCCACGACCTCCGGCTCATCGATCTCCTCCTCTCCACGGTCCCTGGACGATTCGCCATTGGGGTCCGATGCCGTTTTCCGCTCGGCGCTACCGTCGAGCCCCCACTGGACGGGCATGGGAGGCACATGACCATGGCGAAGGGCCGAACGCATAAAATCCACCAGTTGCCCGAGCAAATCGAGCGTGGCCTGGGGCTCGTCGCACTCCTCCAGGATGATAATCCCGAGAAGTTCGGCGGCGTGGCGGGCGATAGGAGCGATGTCCGGCAAGGTTTCCGACTGCAAGACACGGGAAGCAACGTCCTCAAAATCGGTGTGGAGCGCCGCGAGGCCGGCGAGGTCGCGCGCATCCACAAAGACGAGCTTTTCACCTATGCCCTCAAGGGCGGCTTCTATCCCGGTACCGGGTTCCGACATATTCACAATTGGGTCACCTTCCCCGGTTGCCTCCGCCATCGACGGGCTCTCAACATCGTGGCATACCATACATCCCGAATCGGACGCGGACGTCACCATTGATTCTACCTCGGCATGTACCATGGCTTCACTCACTTTCTAAGGCATGCCAGTTGAACTCTGGCAACATCCCGCTCCATCCAGGCCGCAACTTCCGGTTTAGACCGGTTGTTCACGCCCCGTGGAATTTCTCCGGCCCCAGTCAGGGGCATTTCAACTTCACCTGCACCGACCTCGGGCCGGGCCCGCCTCCCCCCAGGGGGAAGGCGGGCGCCGAGAGGGTCAGAATTCTTTGAAGTCGTCCTCATCCAGCGGGATCACACTCTCGGGTGAGACGTTTGCCCGAGCATGGCTCAGCTTATGCGCGGACCGCATGGCCTGAGCGGCCTCCTGATCGCGTACGCCGGATTCCTTGCTGCTCAGGACATACCGGGCATTCTGGGCCTTCTTCGCTTTCCAGGAATCCCGGCGCGCGGGCAGATGCTTGACGGTAGACGGGGTGGTGTAGCCCGAGTTGGCCGCGCCCGCGCCCTTGACCATGGCGGTGAGTTCCACCACCATGTCCTGCAGTTCCCGCGCCTGAGCGGAGAGCTCTTCACCCGCCGCCGCCGAC
>JBHEKR010000345.1:0-34122 GCA_041859365.1 Candidatus Hydrogenedentales bacterium | reverse complement strand
GATGGTGTGCTTGCGCACCTTGCCACCCTCGCGTCGCGATTCGCGCAGGAGGATGGCCGGGGGCGAATTCCTATTGGGGACCTTGTCGATGAACATGGCTTTATAGTATACGAAGTGTCAAATAAAAGCAAGCATAAAAATTATATTTACATGGACACAAATACACAGCCAAAGAAACCATTAAACACAAGAACAGCCTTTGTTTATGCGGGTGATATGAGAATGTGAAAGGTAGATCGGGCTGGAACTTCGGCTTAGCCTTCCCGACTGAGACAAGGGGGAATCTGGGCCGGAAACATGCGAGGTTTTGTTGGCCTGACGAAGGGCTGAAAAAGACCAGAGGCCTGAGTCTATTGGAAGCGAGCGTTGCCTCAGCCTGGAAGGCTCAGCCACGTTGGCGCCCGTAGAGAATAACGGTACGCCTCGCTTATCGGCATGGATCTTTTTTTATTACTATTGAGGTGTACTTAGTTCAGCAAGAATCGCCTCATAGACCGTGATCGGTGTACGAACACTGCCCAGCAGCGCCTTGCCCTTGATCGTGCCGTGGCAGTCGCTGCCACCGGTAATCAGCAGGCCGCGCTCTCTGGCGAGATTGGCGAACTCTTCCACCCGCCCCGGCGTGTGGCTCACGTGGTAAGCCTCGATGCCGTCGAAGGGAAACGTGAGCAGTTCGGGGAGCAGCTTTCGCGTCGTCTTGCCGAGGCCCGGATGGGCCACGAAGGCCAGCCCGCCCGCCCCGTGAATCAGTTCCACCGCGTCCGCCAGCGGCATGGTCTCTTTCGGTACGTAAGCCGGACCGCCCGCATTCATGAAGCGGTCGAAGGCTTCCTGGGGCTTTCTCACATGCCCCGCATCCGTCATGGCGCGAGCAATGTGCATGCGCCCGAAGGCCCCCTCGGGAGCGGCCTCCGCATCGGCTTCAAGCGCCAGGTCAAAACCCAGCGCGCGCAGGCGCTCCAGGATGATGGCGCCCCGGTTGCGCCGGGACGCGCAAAGTCCCTCCAGCGCGGTGGTCAGGGGGCCATTACTTTCGTCAACCCCCAGCCCCAGCACGTGAATTTCACGAAACTTGTAGTGGGTGCTGATTTCCGTGCCCGACAGGAAGCCTATCCCCCGCTCCACCGCAGCGGCGCGCCCCTCGGCAATCCCCGCGGTGGTGTCGTGGTCCGTCAGGGCGATGGCCGAAGCCCCCACTTCAGCGGCGCGCTCCACAATGCGCGAGGGCGTGTCGGACCCATCGGAATGGAGACTGTGCAGGTGCAGATCGACGAAGGACACGGCGCGCTTACGCGGTACGCGTCTGGGATTTGCGCTTCAAGCGGTCCAGCACGCCATTGATGAATTTAGGGGCATCTTCGGTGCCGAAGATCTTCGTGACTTCGAGCGCCTCATTGATGGCTACCGAATCGGGCACATCGGCGCAGTGGCGCATCTCGTAAAGCGCGATGCGAAGCACGGCGCGCTCCACATAGCCGATACGATCCGGCGTCCAGTTGTCCAGGGAGCCGGCTATTTCCTCGTCGAGTTCTTCCAGATGCCGGGAGACGCCCCGGATCAACACTTCGGCATACTGCTTCGCGCCGGGTTTTACCGGATTGATCACCCAGAAGTCTTCCAGTTTCTCGTCGCAGGTGTGCCCATTGAAATCGAGACTAAAGAGAAACTGGAGCGCCCGCTCGCGGCCACGGCGTCTGGCTTGAGGATTAAGCACGGTCCAATTGCTCCATGAGGCTCATCATTTCCAGCGCGGCCATGGCGGCATCGGCTCCCTTGTTGCCCGCCTTCGTGCCGGCGCGCTCAATGGCCTGCTCGATGCTGTCGGTGGTCAACACGCCGAAAAGAATCGGAATGTTGCACTGGAGCGCAAGCTGGCCGATTCCTTTGGCCGCTTCGCCGGCGACATAGTCAAAATGCGGCGTGCCGCCGCGAATGACGCAGCCGAGGGCGATAATGGCGTCGTAGGCCCCCGTGGCCGCAACCCGCTTCACGACCAGCGGGATCTCGAAGGCGCCCGGCGCCCAGACGAGCGTGATGGCGCTGTCGTCTACACCGTGGCGCACGAGCGTGTCCACCGCGCCGTCGACGAGATTCTTCGTGATAAACGCATTAAAGCGCCCGGCAACCAGGGCCACCTTTTTGCCGGACGCCTGGAAAATTCCTTCTATTACCTGGGGCATTGACTACTCCTCGCGATGCGGTCGCGCCGACTACTCGGCGGCGCCTTCGCTGCGTTTCAGTTGTTCTTCGATCAGCCGGATCGCTTCGGCGGCATCGTCCTCATGGACGTACACGTCGCAGTCATCGCTCACGGGCAGGATGCTGTGGGGCAGATCGGTCTCCAACTTCGCCGTGATTCCGTTCTCCGCCAGAAACGCAATGATAATGCTCGCTTCCTCGTCAGACGCGCAGGCCTGTACCGATACGAGTCCGTGGTGTTCTTCCGTGTTGCTCATGGTCGTTTCCCTTTCCTGGGTCGTTCTTCCGTCACGCCCTCGCGGGCCTCTACCTCTACTTTAACAGATGGCCCATCTTTTCGCGCTTTGTATTCAAATATCTTTCGTTCACCTTGTTTGCCGGGATCTCCAGGGGCACTCGACCGGCAATCTCCAGGCCATAGCCTTCGAGGCCGGCACGCTTCACCGGATTGTTGGTGAGCAGGCGCATGCGACGCACCCCGAGGTCGGTCAGGATCTGGGCCCCTATCCCGTATTCCCGGGGGTCGGGATCAAATCCCAGGTGAATATTGGCCTCGACCGTGTCCATCCCCTGGTCCTGGAGCTGGTAGGCTTTGATTTTGTTCACCAGCCCGATTCCCCGGCCCTCCTGGCGCATGTATACGATCACACCACAACCGGCCTCGGCGATGATGGCCATGGCTTTGTTCAACTGGTCGCCGCAATCGCAGCGCAGGGAATGGAAGATGTCGCCCGTCAGGCATTCCGAATGGACCCGGACCAGCGGCGCATCCGCGTTGGCCACATCGCCCATGACCAGCGCCAGGTGCTCGTGATCGTCGATCTCGGTCTCGTAGACGATAAGGTGGAAGGTTCCGAATTCCGTCGGCAGGATGGTATCGGCCGCGCGGTGAATCAGCTTCTCCTGGGCCTGTCTGTAGCGAATGAGCTCCTGGATCGTGCAGATCTTCAGGCCATGCTCCCGCGCAAAAAGTTTCAACTGGGGAAGACGCGCCATGGTGCCGTCTTCGTTCATGATCTCGCAGATGACTGAAGCGGGCTGGAGGCCGGCGAGTCGCATCAAATCAATGGAGCCCTCGGTCTGCCCCGCGCGGACCAGGACGCCGCCTTCGCGGGCGCAGAGGGGAAACATATGTCCCGGACGGACGAGATCCTCGGCTGTGGCGCCGGGATGGCAGGCCGCGGCCACACTCCGGGCACGATCGGAGGCGCTGATGCCGGTGGAGATGCCCGATGCGGCCTCGAAGGACACGTGGAAGGCCGTATTATGAGGGGCCTTGTTCTTTACCGTCATGGGCGGCAACTCAAGGCGATCCAGGGCCTCCGTCGTCATGGGCATGCAAATGAGCCCACGACCGTGGCGGGCCATGAAGTTGATGTGGTCCGGCGTGACTTTCTCCGCCGCAAAAACCAGGTCGCCCTCGTTTTCACGATCCTCGTCGTCCACCAGAATGATCTGGCGTCCTGCACGAAGCTCGTCAAGTATTTCGGGTATGGAACTGAGCATTAAGCCTCCTGGGCAAAACCGTGACGCTTGAGGAAATCAACCGAAATCGGTTCCTTCTTGCCCTGCTGCATGAAATGAAAAATGTGTTTGCCGATCATGTCGGCCTCCAGATTCACCGGGTCGCCCGGAGCGCGGCTGGACAGTACCGTCTTCGCCAGGGTGGTCGGAATGATGGCCACGCTGAAAACATCCGCCACAGGATTAACGACCGTGAGGCTGATCCCGTCAACGGCCACCGAACCTTTCGGGATTAGATACTGGGCCACATGCCGGGGCGCGCGAAAATGCCACACCTGAAATTCGCCCTGTTCATCCACCCCCGTCACCTCCCCCACACCGTCCACATGCCCTTGGACGAAGTGTCCGCCAAAGCGACGGTTCGGGGTCATCGCCCGCTCCAGATTGACTTTGTCGCCTGCTTTGAGACGGCCCAGGGTCGTCTTCTCGAAGGACTCCGGCGAGACCTGCACCCGAAACGACTTCTTGTCGAAGGAAACCGCCGTGAGGCAGGCCCCGTTTACGGCGATGCTGTCGCCCTCGGCGAGATCCTGCACCACCAGCGATGATTGTATGATCAGTTCGGGACCCCGCAGGGAGGCCACCTTGCCGATTTCTTCTATGATTCCAGTAAACACGCGTCTGCTCCGTTTCTCGTGCTCAGGGCCGCACGTAGGCTTCGATCAACAGGTCCTGCCCGACCGGTGTGGCGGTCATGTGGTCCAGTTGAATGGCCTCGTCGATGGTGGCGAAGCCCTCGCCCTCGACCGGCGATACGGCGTCGCGTCCGCCCAGAATCTTGGGGGCGACGAAAAACATGACCTTGTCCACGATGCCCGCCTTGAAGGCCGAGGCATGGGTCGTCCCGCCGCCCTCGATCAGGAGCGACGTAATGACGCGCTTGCCCAGTTCATCCATGAGGGCGGCCATGTCGATACCGCCGTTGCCTTTCGGCAGTCGGATGATGTCGTCGGCCTCGGGATAGTCATGGTCCGCGCTGACCGCCACCCAGGTGGGGGCGTCACTGTTCAACTGGAATATGCGCCTTTTGCTGTCGAGATACTCCCCCGCGTCGAGAATGATACGGGTCGGGTCTTTGGCAAAGCCGTTGACCAGACGACAGGTCAGGCTGGGGTCATCCAGCATGACGGTGCGGCTGCCCACCAGAATGCCGTCTACCTGGCTGCGGATCTCGTGGACCCGTGTCCGGGCCGCCTCGCAGGTGATCCACCGGGAGTGTCCTGTACGGGACGCTATCTTGCCATCGAGGGTCATGCCGCACTTTACGATGACAAAGGGACGCCCCGTGGTGATGTATTTGACAAAAACCTCGTTCTGACGCCGCGCTTCCGTCTCACAACAGCCCACATCCACCGGAATACCGGCCTCGCGAAGCCGGGCGATGCTACGGCCCCGGGTCAGGGGGTTGGGATCTTCCATCGCCACCACTACGCGCGCGAGGTCCTCTTTGAGCAGGAAATCGACGCAGGGTGGGGTCTTTCCCTGGTGGGCGCAGGGCTCCAGGGTGACGTAGACTGTGAGCTGCTTACGACGTTCGGCGGGGATATCGCGGAAGGCGTTGACCTCCGCGTGGGGGCCGCCGGCATACTCGTGGAAGCCTTCGCCTACCACCTCCTGCCCGGACAGAACAACGCAGCCGACCACGGGATTCGGAGACGTACGGCCAAGACCCTTCGCCGCCAGGGCGAGTGCGCGCTGCATGTATTCCGTATCAGAAGGCATAAAAAAATCCTGTGGGCCGGGGGCCGACAGGGAATGGACAGACGGATTGCTCCCGTGCATGCGGTCAGACCCTGCCGAGGCACGCACCATGGCACGCCCGTGCAGACAGACTAACCGCGTCGCTCGTGGCGGGCACGGCACATTCCGACCTTCTTCCATCCGGACTTTAACCGTCGGCCCCGGAATTTCACCGGAATCTGCGCCGAAGCGCTCGCGGGCTATCACCGCCGGTCAGGAATTACACCATGCCCTGAAGGTCTTGACCTATGTTGAACACCGATATTGTACCAAGCAGTCCGCAAGAGGGTCAATTATTGGGCGATTTTGGGGCGAGGAATGGGTCGTGTGGGACCCACAGAACCCCGACCAACACTTGCGGCTTCCGCAAGCACTCCGATAGGATGCCCAAATCACCCAGGAGGCATCTCTCATTGCAGGAAGAATTCAACATCGCAGGTTACCTGCTGGCGCCCGCGGTTCTCGATCGGAATGCGCTGGACGCCCTCACCGCCCTCGTCGACAATTTGGAGACTCGCCACCAGGATTACAGCCGGGAAGGTAAAACATTCGCCATGCGCGACGTTCTTGCAGAGGAGCCCGAGCTGCTTCGGATCGTTACCGATCCCGCCCTGCTGGGGCTTGCCCGATCCCTTGCGGGCCCCGCCGCACGCGCGACGAAGGCCACCTGTTTCGACAAGCGACCAGAGGCGAACTGGTCGCTGCCGCTGCACCAGGACCTGACTATTACCGTGCATGCGCGGGCAGACCTGCCCGGATACACCCACTGGTCGATCAAAGCAGGTGTTCCCCATGTACAGCCCCCTGTGCGGGTCTTGGAGGGGATAGTGGCGCTACGCATCCATCTCGACGATTGCCCGGCGGAAAACGGCGCGCTGGAAGTGGTGCCGGGAAGCCACCGCCAGGGTCGAATTTCCGCAGCGGCATTACGAAACTTGCACCTTCAAGGGCTGGCGGTTGTCTGCCCGGCCCGCGCGGGTGATGTCCTGGCGATGCGCCCCCTGCTGGTACACGGATCCAGCAAGGCTCGGCTCCCCGCGAGGCGGCGCGTGCTCCACATAGAGTATTCAGCGGTAGAGCTTGATGCTCCGTTGCAATGGCCGCGTTGGTCCACTTCGGTATCCGTATGAAGGGAGGTCGAACCTTCGACATGAAATATCTTCTTTCCATGGCTTGCTTGATTGCGATCTTGTCCACCCCGGCACAGGAGCCGGCGCGGCGCGTGTGCACCTGGGCAGTTCTCGGCCCTTTTGAAGCCGCGTCGGACGGGGCGCAACTGGACGGGTCGGCCTTGAGTCCCGCTATCGGCACCGAGGTGGGCGGGGCGACCTGGCGGTACTTCGACGACCGTCTTTACTGCCGGAACTACGACGACTACAATGATCTCTACACGTTTTTCCTCGAAGGCCGCGACGGCGGTCCCGGTGGTGGCGCCGAGAATAAACTTGCCTGGTGCGGTGTGTATGTGTGGTCGCCCACGACGCAAGACGTGTCGCTGCGCTTCAGCGCCAATGACCTGGCGACGGTGTGGATCAATGGCATCGTGGCCTGGGAGCAGGCGGAATCACGACAGGCCACTCGGGACGACAATTCGGCTTCGGTTTTGCTGGAGGCGGGCTGGAACCGTGTGATTGTGAGGGTAATGAACGAACGCCGAAACTGGGGGTTCTACTTTAATCTGACGGACGCGGACGGCAGGCGCCTGGAGGGGCTGGAGTATGCCGCCGATGATCCGGACGCGGCCCCCACGCTGGAAATACTGAACCAGACGATACCAGCGGGCTACAACAAGCAGCCCTACGTATGGTTGGATGTTCGCAATCCCGGTGGAAAGTTTCCCAGCGAAAATCCGAGTGCCTCTCCCCTTCGACTTATGGCGCGCGGGGGCAATCCGCCCTATTCCTGGGCGATCGACGGCTTGCCCGAGGGTTTCGTTTTGGATTCGACCGAGGGCGAGCTGCGGGGGCGCACGGAGTCCGTCGGAGCACATCCTTTGACGGTTACCGTAACGGACAGTGCCAATCCGCCGAACCGCGCCTCTCGCGAGTTGACGCTGGAAATTAAATGTCGTCCGACGGAGCTGTGGTGGGAGACGGGCAGCCGCCTGGGCAGTCTGCGCCACCATGGCGGTTCCGACGCCACCCACTGGGCGCTGGAGAACGCGGACCAGCAGATCGATTTCTTGAAGCGCCAGGGCTACGATTGGCAGGCCTATACCATGTTCTCCTGGTGGAACATCGAGCCCGATGGCGCGATGGCGATTTCCGGATCGCCGGCGATGCTGGCCTATCGCGATGGATTGCGGAGTGCGGGAATCCGATTCGCCCAGTACATGAATTTCTTCGACTTTCGCGAGCTATCGCCCGACGCGAAGACCCACACGGAGCGCATGCATGAGGCGCTGGAGTTGTATATGCGTCAGAACGCGCCGGTGCTGTGGTGGTTCGATCTTTCGATTGACGGATTGAAGCAGCCCGCGGAGTTTGACGCGCTGTACAGCCTGATCCGAACGCTCGATCCCGATTGCCTGATCACGGTGAACAATGACATCCGTGCCCGCGACTACGAGTGCGGTGATTTGGACATATTGCAGGTGCACGGCTCCTTCCAGACCGATTCCTACTGGGGGCACTGGCCGCCCTCTCCCCTGCTGCGCAACAACCCCAAGTTCATGCCGGTGGATGCCTGGCGGCTGCCCTGGAAGGGCTACATGGACCCGCAGGAGTGGTGCAAGGTCATCGTTTCCATGCTGGCGGAACCGGCCAATCTGGAAGCGCCACGCTCCATCGATCTGGACACGACCCCGGTGCTGGAGGCGGATTACAATATGGTGGCGCTCCATCGGGAAATCGCGGAATGGCTGGAGCCGCGAAAGGAGTCTATTCTGGGCGCCATGCCCCTCGATGGCGAACCCGTGGATTGGGGCTACGTCGTGCGGCAGCCGAAAACCGGTGATGTGTATTTGCACATCCTGAACAATCCCCTTGGCAAGCGAGGGCTCTTCGAACGCCTCTTGCTGGACGTGATGATTGACGCGGCGGTCGAGTCAGTGGAGCAGGTGCCCGGTGGAGACAGCGTTCCCTTCTCCCAGGCGGGCGGAAAACTGACGGTAGATGTACGGAAACTCAAGGTGGATCCGGTGGACACGATCTTGCGAATCGAGTTGCGGGATTGATGCAAGTTCATGCCCGAACGTCGAGCTTCTCCACCCCGGCGCCGCCACCGGCCTCGATATACTGCGCCAATTCACGCTTTGAAAGCGCACCGCCCTCGTCCTTTCCCGCCTCCAGTTCCGCCTGCCGCGCTTTCTGGATCTGCTTTCGGGCGTCTCGCTCAAGTTGTGTCGCGGCGGCCGCCACAGCCCGGTCCTGGCCCGAGGGATCGGCGGGCGCCAGGGCGGCCCGACGGATCACCTGCGCCTTGATCAGGGTGGCCTGGGGTGTATCGGCCGGGCCCACATCGATGTTTACGTGGCCCCCCGTCGCATACTGTCGGCCGTCCGGCCCCGTCGTAAACTCGAACTGGGGACCGCCATTGGCGTAGCGCCCTGCGGCGGCCACATGGGCCTGCTCGTGGGTGCGCACTTCCCGATCGCGCTGCTTAAGTTGCTCGACTTCACGGAGTTGCTCTTCCGTGAGTTCCCGTGCGGCAGCCACGCTCCGGGACTTCTCCGATTCACCAGCGGAGGCACCTGGGTTGGTCGCGGAATTGGTCTCCCCCAAGCCCGACTTGGTTCCCAACGCGCTGTCTGGCGTTCTCCCGGATGTAGAAGCCTTTGAATACGCTGCGCCTGCAAGAAAGGCGGGCGCTGCGCCTATGGAGCCGATACCGGCCATGTTTCTGATTCCATTTTGGAGACTGCAGCACCTGGACCGCTGCCTGTCCGGCCTGTTCTCCAAGAGTATAACACAGGCGCCCCTCGAGCAAAATCCACCAGCCGAGTCGCGCTTGAGGGCAAAGTCTTGGAAGTGCTACGGTTATGGCCTGACTGCGGGGTGGCGCTTTTCGTGCGCGCGGCATCCCGCATGGGCGACTGCAGTGGCAGATAGGAGGACTCACTTGGATCCACTCGAAATTCAATTGCAGGCGCTGCTGGAGTCCGTCAAGGTCTCGCCTGAAAACGTGCCCCTGCGGCGGCTGGTCTCGGACACCTTCCTCAAACTGGGACGCCACGAGGAAGCCGAGCAGCACGCACGGATAGCGCTGCAGCATGCGGCGGACGACATCGGCTCCAAGTTCATCCTCGCGCAAATTTACCACTTCCTGGGAAAGATGAGCCTCGGACTCGTTTTGGTGGAGGATGTCATCGCGGCGGACAAGAATCACAGCGACGCCTGGCTGCTCCACGCCCAATTGCTGCAGCGCACGGGAAACCCGGCGGAAGCCTGCGCCTCCTACCGGGAAGCCCGACGGCTGAACCCGTCCCTGCATGACGCGGCGCTGGAGGCCCTCATGGAATCGTCTCCGGGCGATGCACCGCCAACGGGACGCATCGGCGCGGCGACCACGGCCTCGGGACAGCAGTTGGTGGAAGAGGCCTTTTCCTCTCCCTTTGAGCTCTCACCCGGCGCCCCGAGGAGCAATTCCCCGGTCCGGGATCCCGAGCTGCCCGGCCTGGTGATTGAAAAGCCCCCCTACGGTTTTGAGGCGGTTGGTGGCATGACCCGCGTCAAGGATGATATCCGAATGAAAATCATCCTGCCGGCGACAAATCAGGAACTTTATGCCATGTACGGCAAGAAAGCCGGTGGCGGCATTCTTATGTATGGCCCTCCGGGATGCGGCAAGACCCATCTGGCCCGGGCCACGGCCGGCGAGATCAATGCCCAGTTCATCAGCATCGGCCTTCACGATATCCTCGACATGTGGATGGGCAACAGCGAGAAGCAACTGCACAACGTATTCCAGTATGCCCGGGCCAATACCCCCTGCGTGCTTTTCTTCGACGAAGTCGATGCCCTCGCCGCAAGCCGGAGTGACATGCGAAACAGCGCGGGCCGCCACACGATCAACCAGTTTCTCGCAGAGTTCGACGGTATCGAGGCCTCCAACGAGGGCGTGCTCGTATTGGCGGCCACGAACGCGCCGTGGCACCTGGATCCAGCCTTCCGCCGCCCCGGCCGCTTTGACGAGATCATCTTCGTTCCACCGCCCGATGCGGATGCGCGGGAAAAAATTCTGGAGATCTTCCTGGACAAGAAACCGGTGGAGAAACTGGATCTGGCCAAACTCGCCGCGAAAACCAAAGACTTCTCCGGTGCGGACCTCCGCGGTCTCGTGGAGCGGGCCATCGAGGAAAAACTGCGCGAAGCGATGAAGAGTGGCAAGCCGGAGCCCATCCGCACGAATGACCTGCTCGCCGCACTCAAGCGACAGAACCCGAGCACGCGGGAATGGCTCGCCACGGCGCGCAACTATGCGGCCTTTGCGAACGAAGGCGGGGTCTACGACGACATCAAGGCGTACCTCAACATCAAGTAATTCGAATTGCGCCGCGGGCGCAACGCTCTCTGGAAAGGGCACCTGAATGGAAGCAGTGATGCGGCGGGTTGAACTCCTCCTCGATCAGAGGCGGTTTGCCGAAGCACGGGCCATGATTATGCAGGGTCTGGCCCAGGATCCGGACCAGCCCTATTTCAATGCTTTCCTCGCCTACTGCCTGCGCATGGAAGATCGCGACAAGGAAGCCCTGGAACCGGCGCGCCGCGCGGCCAGCAATGCCCCTGAGTGGCCCTTCGTCCACTATGTCCTCGCGCTGGTTCACGAGGGTCTCGGGCAGCCGAAACTTGCCCTGGAGTGCATCGCCCGGGCGATCCAGCTCGACCCCATGAACCCCAGCCACCACGGGCTCCAGGCAACCATCTTGTTTCAGACCCGGAAGTGGCACGAAGCGATCACCGCGTGTGAACTCGGCCTGGCCATAGATCCGGAGCACGCCCAGTGCCGTGGCATTCTGACTGCGGCGAAGAACCAGCTCGGCCAGCACGAAGACGTGGAGCACCTGGTCAGCGAGTCCTTGCGACTCAATCCGGAAAACGCGTTTGCCTTCGCCAACAAGGGATGGAGCTGTCTGCGTCAGGGCGACCCGAAGGAAGCCATAAGACACTTCAAGGAAGCCCTTCGGCTGGAGCCCGAGCTGGAATGGGCGCGCCAGGGGGCCCTGGAATCCTTGAAAGCCCGCAACTTCGCGTATCGCTGGCTGCTCGCCTTCTTCTTCAAGATGGGCAGTCTCCCCCAGGCCGCGCAGACGGGTATCATCATCGGACTCTTCGTGCTATACCGCCTGGTGCGGGCCGTGGGCGAAAGTAACCCCGGCCTCCAGCCCTATGTGACGCCCCTGGTCATAGCCTATCTGCTCTTCTGCTACGCCACCTGGGTGGGTGCGAGCCTGGCCAATTGCTTTCTCCTGTTTCATCCCTTCGGACGCCTCGCCATGACGCGGGGGGAAAAGCAAAACGCCATCGTGCTTGCCGGGGTACTCATGACCGGCCTCGCCTGCGTGAACGTTGGCCTCTTTCGAGACAATTTTCAGTTCCTGGGACTCGGCGGTTTGCTGATCATGATCACGTTGCCTCTGGTGGGCACGCAGAACGCCGACACGCCCAAGGGGCGCAATATCGGCTTGTTCATGACCGGGGCCATCCTCGTGTTTGGCCTGCTGGGGGTTTTCGTTGCGCCGCACCTGACGGCCGTCGCCTTACTCCTGTGGATCGCCTACATCTGGGTGATTGGGCACTACGTTACGCGAAACTGATCGCCAACCGGATCAAGCGCCGAAGGGCAGATTGTCCAGCGGGATATCCGGATTCTTGTCGCTGAAATACCTCAGGCCCCAGGCGTTTTCAAACAAGAGCACCGCCCGGTCGTGTCCGTCGAGCGCACGTTTTACGCCCGGCGGAATCGAGACCTTGTCCAGATCGATACCCGGCTTCACCCAGCGGGTCTGGGTCCACGGCGCGGTCTGGAGGCGTGTTTCGGCACCGTACTCACCCTGAAGACGGTACTGCACAATCTCAAACTGGAGGGGACCCGCCGCTGCGAGCAGGGGCGCCATCCGCAGGGAGTCATGGATGCGATACTCCTGCATCACGCCTTCGAGCAAGAGCTGGCTCAGGCCCGTGCGAAAGCGTTTGGCCTGCGCTGGCTGGGTGTTCTCGATATAGGCGAAGCACTCGGGCGCGAAATAGGGGATCTCATCGTAGACCAGTGCGTTTTCTTCGGTCAACGTGTCGCCAATCGCGAAGAGATCGTTGCCCACGATGCCCACCACGTCGCCCGCGTAGGCTTCGTCCACCGTCTCGCGCTCCGCGCCAAAAATCTTGCTCGCGTTGCCCAGGCGGACCTTGCGCCCGGTGCGGGCGTGGGTCACGGTCATGTTGCGCTCAAACTTGCCCGAGACGATGCGAATGAAGGCGATGCGGTCCCGGTGGTTGGGGTCCATGTTCGCCTGAATCTTGAACACGAAGCCGGAGAAGGCCGGGTAGGTCGGTTGCACGACGCGATCAGAAACCGTCTTGCGCGGCGCGGGTGGTGAGGAGTGTTTGAGGAAGCCGTCGAGGAGCAATTGCACGCCGAAATTATTCAAGGCGCTGCCGAAGTAGACCGGCGTAGTCCGCCCGGCCAGCACATCTTCATCGTTAAATTCCGTACCAGCCAGTTCAAGGGTCTCGACTTCTTCACATACGGTGGCATAGGTCCGGGCGTCGAGTTGTTCCCGAATGAATGGGTCGTCCAGACCACCGGTGTGGACCGGTGCGCGGTGCGCACCGCCAGTGGTACGCTCGAAAATATGGGCCGTTTGCGTCTGGCGATCCCACACCCCACGAAATACGGGACCGGTGCCCAGAGGCCAGTTCACGGGGTAAGTCGCGATACCCAGGGTCTTCTCGATTTGATCGAGGAGATCGAAAGGCTCCCGGGTCGGCCGATCGAGCTTGTTGATGAAGGTGAAGATCGGCACGCCCCGGTGTTTGCAGACCTCGAAGAGCTTCAGGGTCTGGGCCTCGATACCTTTACCCGCATCGATCACCATGATGGCGGCGTCCACCGCGGTGAGCACACGATAGGTGTCCTCCGAAAAATCCTGGTGGCCCGGCGTGTCCAGAAGATTGATCTTGTAGCCTTCGTAGTCGAACTGGAGCACGGTGGAGCTGATGGAGATGCCACGCTTGCGCTCCAACTCCAGCCAGTCGGAAGTGGAAGCGCGCTGATTCTTGCGCGCCGTCACCGATCCCGCCAGGTGCACCGCGCCGCCGTAGAGCAGGAACTTTTCCGTGATGGTCGTCTTGCCCGCGTCGGGGTGGGAGACGATGGCAAAGGTGCGCCGCCGCAGAATTTCACTGGACAGGGGGCTGGCGGTAGTTGGGGTTTCCATTGGGATCTCCGGGACGCGGGGCGCTCAGGTAGTGGGTGTGTTGATAATCAGTTCACGGTGGCTTGGCGCAGGCCGCACGCTCACGCCAGGACGCGCACGCGCTCTTCTTTGAGCAGCGTGGCCTCTTTGACGGCCTGGGACATCTCGGGCGGAAGGCCAAGCAGCGCGAGGATTTCCTTGGGCTTGGCCAGACGACCCGCCGCATCGCGAGTGGTGAAGAGCAGCGTAGCGTTGGAACCCTCCTGACGCTTCACTTCGAGTGACTCGATCAGGGGACGCAGATTCATTTCCGCCGTGGTCTTGCCACGCGGCTTCCAGCCCCTGCCCTTCTTGGGCTTCTTCTGCTTCACCTTGCGCTCCACCAGAATCTCGTCGCGCGCCATCAACTCAGCGACCCGCACGGCGAGATCTTCGGGGGCACCGGTGGTGTTGAGGCTGTAGGAGAATCCCTCCACCAGGCTCATGAGCGACTCGCCGCGCAAGGGCAGTTCTTCAAAATCAAAAACATGAAGACCGGGCGGCACACGCTCCTGAAGGCGGGCAAAAAGCCCTTCGGCTTCCGTATAGTCCTTCAGCATCACGTCCATATAGTCGCATCGGCTCGCCTCACCCACGGGACAGGCCGTCGAGAAGGTCACCTTGGGCTGGGCGTGAAAGCCCTGACTATAGGCGATGGGGGCCTTGGCCCGACGCAACGCGCGGAACCAGGCATCCTTCAATTCCAAATGGGACAGGAAGCGCGCCTCGCCGCTGCGGCCAATCTTGAATCGCACGCGCTGCACGGGATCGGGCTGCTCGGGCATGGAGGGCGTGTAGCCCTCCCATGTCTCCTCCTCCATCTTGTGGCCCGCCTTCTGCTTCTTCAGCATGGTCTGACACAGCTCGCGCTCGCGGTAGATCACGCCGCAGAGGTGGCACTTGCCGGCGCGACAGTCCTGGGCGTACTTCAAGTCCAAAGCGCGCTGCCAGTCCTTCTGAAACCATTCTTTGGGGATAAGAATGTCGATGTGATCCCACGGGAGTCGTTCGTTGATGTCGCGCTCGCGGAACTGGCCCGCCACGTCGAAGTTCACATCCTCAATGGCCTTCTGCCACGCGCCGAAGTTCACATGCTCTTCCCAGGTTTCCAAGCGTGCGCCATTTTTCCAGGCCGCTTCGATGAGATCCGCACCCCGGCGATCCGCGCGGGTCAGCAAGCCCTCGATAAAAGAAGTGGTGGCTTCGTGGCGGCCAAACTTGATGTCGTTCTGGCCACGAAACTTCTGAAACAGGATGCCCTGGCGGCGATAAGTCTCGTCGATGCCGATCTGCTCGGCCCACTGAAAGGGCGTAAAGGGCTTCGGCACGAAGGTGGAGACACCGGTCCGCACGGCGGCGCGCGGGTTGACCTTCTTGCCCTCCTTCACCGTTCGGATCGCCAGATCGGCAATCGCGGCTACGTCTTCATCGCGCTCGGTAGGCAGGCCAATCATGAAATAGGTCTTCACATGGTCCCAGCCTCGACTGTAGGCCTCGCGGGACATGTTGAGCAACTCTTCATCGGGAATGAACTTGTTGATGACCGCGCGCATGCGGGGCGTCGCCGCTTCCGGCGCAAACGTGAGACCGCTGCGGCGCACACCCGCCACCATGTCGGAGAGTTCGACCGCATAGGAATCCAGCCGCAGCGAGGGCAAAGAAATGGAGACGTTGTCCTTGTGCCCCTTGTCCGCCGCCATCTTCACCAGTGTGCGGGGCATGGAGAAGTCGCAGGTGGAAAGAGAGATAAGCGACACCGCGTCGAATCCCGTATTGTCCAGCGTGCGCTCCATGAGCTTATCGATGTTTTCAATGGAGCGTTCCCGCACGGGGCGCGTTACCATCCCGGCCTGACAGAAGCGGCAACCCTGGGTGCAGCCGCGGAGCACTTCGAGGCCCGCGCCGTCATGAACCAGCGCCGCATTGGGCACGATGTAGTTCGTGGGGTAGCTTGCGCCGTCCATATCGCGCACGAGGCGCTTCACAATCTTCGGCGCGTCCACTTGGGGCAGGATTTGGCCGTCGGGCATCACCTCGAAAGGATAAAGTTCGGGGACATAGACGCCTTCAAGCCTCGCCATGGCCGCAAGTTTCTCTGCGCGCGTGGCCCCTTTCAAGGGACGTATGGTCTCGGCGATCTCCATCATCACATCCTCACCATCACCAATAACGAAGAAATCGATGAAGGGCGCGATGGGCTCCGGGTTGAAGACGGCCGGCCCCCCCGCGAAAATGAGGGGCATGGAATCGTCTCGATTTTCGCTGCGGATCGGCAGGCCCGCGAGGTCAATGGCGTTGACGATGTTGGTGAAGGTCAGCTCAGACTGGAGTGTAAAGCCAATCATGTCGGCGGACGTCATAGGCTCTTTGGATTCGAGCATGAAGAGGGGAATCTCGCGTTCGCGGAGAAGCGCCTCCATGTCGATGCCCGGCGTGTAGCCGCGCTCCGCCCAGACCCAGTCGAGGTTGTTCATCTGGGCATAGAGTATGTGCAGGCCGAGATTACCCAGCCCCAATTCATAGAGATCGGGAAAAAAGAAGCAAATCCGCAGATCGACCGTAGTCGGATCCTTGTGGGTGCTGTTCAGCTCATTACCCAGATACCGGGAGGGCTTTTCCACCCGGGAGAGGATTTCGTTGTTGAGCACGTCGCGGAAATTCATGGGTCAGGAACCAATCTGATTGGAGAAAAAGCACGGAATGTGCTCCGGAAGCGGAAACAACGGGGTACGGACACACTATTCCGATGGAATCCTCAATTATACCGCCCGCGCCCCGAAATTGCCAGTTTCCGCCCTGTATACCCCCACAAGCCACTGCCACCCATGCGTTTAGAAGCTTGAGCCCTCGCTCTGCCAGAGCAGCGTTTCCTGAGCATCATAAAGCAAAGCCCGGCGGCATCCCGCCTCTTCCGCCGCTTCCTGGACCTGGATGATCAATTCTTCCTGGTACCACTCGCGCAACGGCTTCATGGGTTGGTGCCACATCTGGCTCTGGTTTTCATCCATGACATGGATATGGAGGGAAAAGCGTTGAGAACTCATTAAATCAGACCCCTTGTCCTGCGGATAACTTTCGCCGCATCGGGACCAGCGTGGGTGCTTCACCCCTATTGGCATCGTCCTTCGGCATTGGTCAACTCTCTCTCGCCGATCGGATCCACTGCACGCTTAATCCAGAAAACCACGGTCGCCTCACAACGGGCATCATAGCAGGACTGGATCGGAATTTCGAGAAAAATTTTAAAAAAAGCCAAGCAAAACCGCCCCAACATGACAAAAATCTGCCACTTGCGCCATGACGATCAACTCGATCAATAGGAAATCGGCGGGTCTAGTCGACGGGCTGGGTGATCGTCTTGCGCAGGCTGAGCTGCATGCGAATATCCATCTGGATTTCTTCCGGGCTGAGACTTCCATCGGTCTTGATGACGAGTTCTTTCCGACGGAAAAGGTCGAGCAGAGGCGCTGTTTTCTCGTGATAGTCGGCGATGCGCTTGCGGACCGCCGCTTCGTTGTCGTCTTCGCGGGTGAGGAGCTTTCCCTTGCACACGTCGCACTGGTCGGCGACGCGCGGGCGGTGCTGGATGAGGTTATAGTCGAGGCCGCATTCGCTGCACAGCCGACGGGACAGCACGCGCTCCATGACGATGTCGTCGGACACGTCGATGTGGATCACCGCATCGATATCGTAGCTCTCCAGGAAAAACTCGGCCTGCTTGCGGCTGCGCGGAAAACCGTCAAGGATGAATCCGTAGTTCCAATCATGCTCCTGAAGTCGCTGGCGAACGACATCTTCCACGACATCATCGGGGACCAGATTGCCCTCGTTAATAAGCCGACGCACCTTGGCCGCGAGCTTGGTGTGGTTCTGGATGTTCCAGCGAAAGATATCGCCCACACTGATATGGGTGAGATCGTAGTCACGCGCCAGCATGATTGCCTGCGTCCCCTTGCCGCACCCCTGTACCCCCATGATGACATACTTGTGCATGATGAAATCTTCTATTGTTCCGCCGCACGGGATGCAGCCGTTCCAAGTAGCGGACAGCGCCCAAGCCGGATTGCCCAAGAAGTAGCTATCGATGGCGAAACTCCGCGAAACCGAAGGTCAAACTATGCAATGCGGACCGGCCGCGATTCAAGTTTTTTGAAGAAAAGTCCCTGCGGCGCCACCAGGGCCAAAGGGAAACAAAACTTCCGAATCGCCCACGCCCTATGAGACCCACAGGACCCGCAACTCGATCCAGCGCGCCCGGAACACTACAATGAGGCCCATACAACACCACGCCACATAGGAAACCCATGACGGACGAGATATACCAATTGCGTGATCCGCTCCACCGCAACCGCCGGGCGCTGCTCCGAATTTCGCTAATTGTCGAGGGGGGCATGCTGGTGCTCGCGTTGCTGCTGGCCGTTCTCCTTGGCGTGCCGTTCTGGGCCAGCGCCCAACTCAGTCTTTCCAGCATACTCACCGGCATCGTCGCGGGAATGGTCATGCTGGTCGCCGCGGCGGCCATCACGGAGAGCAATTTCCCCTTCGCCATCCAGATGCGCAGGGATATGGACCGGCTTGCGGGGTTGTTTCGGGGCGCCAAACCGGCTGATTTCCTGTTCATTTCGCTTCTCGCGGGAACGGGCGAGGAGGCCTTCTTTCGCGGGCTGCTCCAGACGGGGCTCGAAGCGCATCTGGGGTTGCCCGCAGCCGTCGCCGTGTCCGCCCTGGCCTTTGGCCTCGTCCATTTTATTTCCCGCTCCTATGTCGCCTTCGCCGGAGTACTGGGCGTTCTGTTCAGTGGACTTTATGTGTGGTCGGACAACATCGCGGTTCCAATGCTGGCCCATGCCACCTACGACTTCATTGCCCTCTGTTATGTGCGCCACGAAGCCTCTACGGCCCGAAAGGAGTAGCGGAACATGGTAGACGCGGAACCGGAAACGGTGGTGCTGCTCCACGGTTTGGGCCGGAGCCGCGCCTCACTTTGGCCCCTTGCCCGGCGGCTGCGCCAGGCGGGATTTCAGACGAGGAACTTCCCCTACTCCCCGGCCTTTCACCGCTTTGACTCGCTGGTTGGTGAACTGCACGACTTTATCGTGGATAAGGTCGATACACCCCGCTATCACCTCGTGGGCCACTCACTGGGGAATATCCTCATCCGAGCACGGTTCCGCGTGGGCTATCCCTCGGGCCTCGCCCGCATCGTAATGCTGGCCCCGCCCAACCAGGTGCCCCTGCTCGCCCGTCGCCTTCAGGGATGTCCCCCTTTCCACCTCTGGTCGGGCGAAAGCGGGCGACTTCTGGCCTCGCCTGAGTTCTACGCGGCGCTGCCAGTGCCCCAGGCGCCTTTCGGGGTCATCGCGGGCGACCAGGGACAGCGCATTACCTTCGACGAGCCCAATGACGGCATCATCACGGTGGAGAGCACGCGCCTCCCAGGTATGGCGGATCATCTGGTGCTGCCCCACGCCCACACCTTCATCATGAACAGCCGCAGAACCGCTGCGGCGACGATAAACTTCCTGCACGAGGGACAATTTACCCCGATTTCGTCGAAAGATGAATAAAAGGGCGAGTGAACTGTAGAATAGAATGGCGCTCTAACGCTTCGAAAGGAATTTGCATGTCTGTCTTTACCCGAATGGCCCGGGGCTGCCACCTCGGCATTCGCAGCCTGATCGTCGTCCTTCGTGACAAGACGTTGCTTGTATTCCCCATGATTCCCTTCACGACGGTCATTGCGATGGCGACCCTGTTCTGGTGGCTGATCGGGTCTGACCTCCTCCTCTGGAGCATTATCACAACCCACATGCTCAAGGCGCGGAGCCTCCTTATCGCCTTCTCCATGTACCTCGTTTTCGGCGCTGTTTCCGTATTCGTCAGTGTTGCACTTGCCTCATGCACGCGCATTACCCTCGAGGAGCGGGATTCAAAATTCCTCGATGGGTTCCGCCAGGCGGTTCGAAATACACACTGGGTCATCATATGGGCATTGATCGCCTGGACCTTCGGCCCCATCTTGAACCTCTTGGATCACCAGCGACACACCACACTGTGGGTCCGGAAAATGCTCAAAAGTAGTTGGTCCACCGTATCTTATTTCGTGATTCCCATTCTGGTTGTGGATCAGGTGAACGTGTTCAGCGCGCTGCGACGTTCGGTGGAGGGTATGTCCAAAGCCTGGGGCAAAGGTGCGGTCTCCCGCCTCGGACTCTACTGGTTCTTTCTGTTGCTGAATATCCCCACATTCGTGCTTATTGCACTGGGGCACTACCCGGATGGCCCCTGGCCCAACAGCCTGACGCTCGTCGTCCTTGTTTACATCTACACCACCATCGTGGTCTATCAGACAGCCGCTTCGGTGCTGAGCGTGGTGCTGTATAAATACGCCTCAGACGGCACCGTCGTGCCCGGTTTCAAGGCAGAGCACCTGAAGAACGCCTTCGCCCAGCCACGACTCTATGTGCTCTCCACGGAGGATCCCGGCGAGGGCTACAAGGCGGTGGAAGAGGTGGAAACAGAAGCGTCCGCGGCGATAACACCCGCAGCGGAGACGCCTGTGGCGTTGAGCGATACCACACCGGAACCGGCAGACACCTCCGATGAAGCGCCCGCACCAGAACAGCCGCTGAACGCGGAAACGGAAGTGATCGAAGCGGAGTCGCCCGAAGGCGCCGAGAAGAAGGCCGACTCCTGAGACTGAGTCTGGGTCACGGTGGTTGGAAGGCTATGGCATGTGGGAAGAACGACGGATAGCACGGACCGATCGTGGTGTGGGGAAACGTTGGCGGACCGGACTGGCCATGCTCCTCGTCGCGTTCAGTCTCGCGCTAACGCCGACACCCGTGAACGCTCAGGACGACGGTATAGCCTCGGAGCAGGACGGGGGCGGCGGCGCATCCCTTCAGGAGGGCGCACTCGCATCACTCCTGGCCAATCTTCGGGTGGAGGCGCGCCACGACCGAGTTCGCGCGCTCCACGAACTCGTCGCGAATTTCACGGAGGAGGATGTTCCTGATCTCCTCGACGTCCTCGAAGATCGCGGCGTTTCCGTTCGCATTCAGTGGCGTCTGCTTCGCGCCCTGGGCATGCGGGGCATCGAGGAGGCTGCCCCCATCGCTGCGACCATCGTCACGGATCCCGAGCGCATCGAGGGCGTACGCCAGGCGGCTGCCTACACCATAGCGGATCTCCGGGCGAAAGCACACGCGCCGGCGCTGCTGGATGCGGCGCGGAACGCCTCTGAACCGCTCACTCGAATCATTGCGGCGGGCGCCTTCTACCGCGTGATGGGCAAGGGCGCGCTCCATGACCTCAACCGACTCCTGTCATCGGAGTCGGATCCCTATGCCCGCGAGCACCTCGACTGGTTCACTCAGTTGATCCGCAATGGCGACACCTTCATCACCCGGCCCCGTCCCGGCGAGGTCGTCACGTGCGCCCAATCCGGCACCCGCTATCTCGTCTATGCGCCGACAGACTACGGACAGGGCGCGCCCCACGATCTACTCATTTCGGTTCACGGCACCTTTGGCAGCGCGGACCGCTACATGGAGATTGTCCGAGAGCGCGCCGATGCGGAAAACGTCGTGGTCGTGGCTCCCTGGTTCGACGCGGCGACCTTTCCAAGTTTCGACAATTTGAACCTGGACAATGTCGGCATTGGCCAGCCTCGCAGCGATCTCAGGCTGCTGGAAATTGTGGACGCTCTCGGCGCTTACGCTCCCGTGAACACAGAAAAGCTCTACCTCTACGGTCATTCCAAAGGTGGCCAGTTCGTGCAGCGCTTTGTATTCGCTCACCCCAGTCGGATTGCCCGCGCCGCACCTTGCGCTTCGGGCATTTATCTCGCACCGGAAGAGGAAACAAAGGGCGGTTATGGAGAGATGTTCCCCTATGGCGCCGAGCCGAACCCCTTTGCCCCGGATCTGGCCGAGCGGAAATTCGAGGGACTCGTTGCCGCGCCCATAGTCTTCTTTGTGGGAACGCAGGATCCCCGAATGCTCGACGCCCACCGCTTCGTGCGTGAATCTCAGCTCCGGGCCCGAAAAGAAGGCTACATCCCACAAATCGAGGTGCGCCTCCTGCCCGATGTGGGCCACGACGGTTCAAAGACCTTTCCACCCGCGGCGGACTTCCTCTTCGGCGAATAAAATAGCCCCCGACGCGGCTCAACCGGTCAGGGGCACTGAAGCTGAAACTCAGGCGCAGTAGTGGGTCGCCACTTTCCTGATCGCCGCAGCATACTGGAGTATCTGCTCTACGGTATTGCTCTCGTGGATCACCACGCGGATGCCGCTGGTCAGAATCGCTTCCGCTTCGGGCGTCTCCACCTTCGTATAATCCATATCGGTCATCCCCGCCTCTTTAATCGTCCAATGGCCGTTGAAAAAGGCGTGGTTCTTAAAGACGTCACTGCGATGAACCGGCACCGGAATATAGCCCGCGCTGCACGATACGCCCTCCGCCGAGAGCGCCTTGTTGAATTCGTCGCGGGTGCACCTGAGGACCGCCGGATCGATGCGGAACATGTAGAACCAGTATACGCAACGGTCTTCGGGATGGACCGTATGGGGCGTAACGCCCGGAAGATCCTGGATATTTTCCGTGAGCAAATTGCCAAGGCGCGCGCGGGCAGAGACAATGCTCTCCAGGCGCGTGAGCTGTCCTGCGAGCACCGCCGCCTGAGGCTCGCTCATACGGTAGTTCGTGGAAAAACTCTCCCAGCCGCTCGTGGCGCGGTTGAAGCCCTTGTCGCCGTATTGCTGGAGCTTTGGCCCGAAAACAGGGTGACTGCTCGCCACCACGCCGCCGTCGCCGGTGGTGATGTGTTTGGAATTTTGCAGGGACCAGCAGGCAATATCGCCCACGGTGCCGATGGGCTTGCCGCGATACTTCGCACCCCAGGCCTGGCAGCAATCTTCAATCAACACCAGTTTGTGCTCGTCGGCAATAGCGCGAAGCTCTTCCATGCGACTGGGATTGCCCGCGAGGTGCACGGCGATAATGGCTTTCGTCTTCGGCGTAATGCGGCGGCGGACATCGGCGGGATCGAGGGTAAGTTCAGACGGAAGCAGGTCCGCAAACACCGGTACGCCCTGCTGATAGATAACGCCGATGACCGTGCCGATGTCGGTGATGGGCGAGGTGATCACTTCGTCGCCCGGCACCAGACCCGCAGCGCCCACGGCAATGTGCAGCGCCGCCGTGCCGGAGGAGCAGGTCATGACATGTTCCAGCGGACAAATCGCTTTAAAGCGCTCGGTAAAGATGGTGGTCTGGGGACCCTTCCAGTAGAAGAGCGTGTCCTGCTTGATCATCTCTTCGAGCCGTTCGTGCTCCGGCGCGCCAAAGCGCGGAACGGTCGGCGAAGTGGCCGTGACCGCCTTGGGACCGCCATCCACCGCAAGCTTCACGGCCTCCCCATGCGCAACGCCGCCGGCCGTCAACCCCGCCAAGGTCAGCCCCGCCGTTGTAGCCAGAAACTCGCGACGGGGCATTTCGTTCTTCGATTCCATGGGGAGACTCCTTTATTGTTTCGCAATTGCGCTTTATAATTTGTTGGTACCACGGATGGCACGGATAACGCGGATGATAGACGAATGCTTTCGGACCGACGTGGCCTGCCTTTTTCGTGCCTGAATAATTCAATTCACATTTCAACGACAATACCTGGAAGGCACCTTCGCGAGTGAAACAATGCAATATTTTTTCATCCGTGCTATCCGTTTCATCCGTGGTAGAGGAAACAGTATATCGGCGGCTAACTAAAGAGCGCTTTCGCGTTACCGCCCTGTATCTGCTCCAGTGTTTCATCCGTCAAAGCGGATTCCTTCAACTTGAACAGGGAAGACTCAAAATAGAAAAAGGGCGCATACGACCCGAAGACCAGCCGGTCCAAAGGAATCTGCCTCGACATCGCATCAATACCCGCAATGCCTTCGAGCCAGGCGATATCAAACCATACCTGCTTAGTCGCCACGAGCGAGTCGATCGCGTCGCCGCGCGCCGCTCGAAATGCATTCAGCAATACCAGCTTCACCCCCGGCACAGAGGCAACTACCGCCGCCAGCGGTGCAATATCCACATGGGGCATCTGCATCAGCGGATGCATCATGCGCTCATCCTCCATCGTCACCACTAGCTGGACCACCAACTTCGCGGCCGCGGCCTGCTCGAGCAGGGCTTTGAACCTCCTGTCGTCGAGCGCGTAGCCGTGGTAGTTCGGGTGCAGGCGGATGCCTTTCATGCGATGGACTTCCGCGCAACGGCGCAGGTCCTCCTCCCATTGGGGCAACACCGGATTCACCGAGCCGAAAGGCATGAGCACGCCGTTGTCATGGAGTCGGCAAGCCTCCACGAGGCGCTCGTTCACCGCCGCGATATCCTTATGCAGAATGCCCTCAAAAGAACCCGTCCACGCCTGCTCCACACCGTAATGGCTGAGCATGGCCAGCAGGGCATCGACGGTATCTTCGGGCGTGCGACGAAAGGGCCATTGGCCAATATAGGTGTTTGTATCTATGAACATGAGGCAACGTAGCTCACGAGAAAAACTCCTGGTAAAGCCCTTCAGGGACGGCAGCGACAGCAGGGACGACAGTATTCTGGAGCTTGAAAACCTGCTGTCGCTGTTGTCCCTGCAACACTCGCATCATGACTTACCGTCCAAAATCGGCTTCAAAATCCGCTTCAAATTTCCCGCCAGCACCAATTCTTTCTCACTCTCAGTAATGCGCGCGCCCAACACCTTTGCCAACTGCGATCCGAAGCTCCGCCCGGGGATATCGCTGCCATAGATCACGCGCGCCGCGCCGAGCTCCTTCACCGCCATCTCCGTGTAGCCCGCCGTGGGGTCACCACCGGCCAGGTCGGCATATATATTCTCATAGGGACGAATCGCCCGTACGCCCAGCTCCCAGTCGCCGCCGGTGTGGCCGCAGATGAAGGTCACCTCGGGGTGACGCGACGCAAGTCGCGTCAGGTCGATTGCAGTCGATTCGCCGGGTAAATTACCCGTTATCTTCTGCCAGGTGTGCTGGAACACGGGTATCTTCAACTCACCCGCGCGCTTCACGATCGCGTCGGCTTCGGGGGTGTCGCAGTTCTGTGCGACCCATAATTTAATCGCCACCATGGGGCCATTCGCCACGCAGCGCTCCAGCTCGGCGAGGCTCAGTTCCAGGTGCGCGGGGCTCAGATAGACCCAGCCATAGACCCGATCCGGCCAAGCCAGGCTCGCCTCCAGCACTTCGTCGTTGGCGTGTTTCAATTGCTCCGCCGTGGGCTCGGTGTGAAAGGCCGTGCCCATGTAGATGCACAGCCTGCTCACACCCAAGCGATCCGCCACCTCCAGCATCCTCCCCACGCGCTCCGCTGGCGTGCCGCTATACGCATTGATGTGGCAATGTCCGTCCCAGATCTCCATCAGTTCCCCTTTGGCAATAGCGGACGGTTGTGGGGAATCTCCGCGCCAAAATCGCCCAAGCTGGTCCAATAGAGGTGCTTGTTGAGGTCCACTTCCGCCACGGTGATGGTCCCCCACTCTTCCGCGCGGGCTATGACATCGCCCTCGCGATCAAAGACGCCGGTTACCATCCAGTCGTAGCTCTTGTCGGTGTAGCTGCTGCTGACCACGTAGACATGATTTTCGCAGGCGCGCGCGGCGGCGAGCAAGGGATTGCAGCCCGCCACGGGAAAGGCGATAACTTCCGCGCCGTTGTTGCTAAGCTGGCGCGCGACTTCCGGGAAGAAGCCGTCGTAGCAAATCATCATGCCGACTTTGCCGAAGCTCGTGTCGAAGACGGGATACTCATGGCCGGGTGTGATGCCCATGTCGATCTCCGTGCGCGGCAGGGTCACTTTGCGGTACTTCCCCACGAGGCCCCCCTCGGGATCGATGAGCACCGAGGTGTTGTAGAGCAAGTGATCCTCGCGTTCTACGAGTCCGGCGACGAGATACATGCCGTGCTCTTTGGCGAGGCCGCCGAAATATTCCGTGGACGGACCGGGGATGGATTCGCCCACGTCAAAATAACTCAAGCCATTGCCCGCGCAGGTCAGCGCCTCGGGCAACACCATGATCGTCGCCTCTTGCTTCGCCGCTTCCGCGATGAAGGGCGCGAACTGCTGACAGTTTTCCATGGCGGTTTTGCCGCCGCTCGGACTGTAGTGCACCGTGGCCAGACGCACGATGCGCGGCTCGGGCGGGGCGCTCTTCTCGAACGTCACCGCCCCCCACTCCGCCCTGGCATTGGGGGCCCAGCGAAAGTGCAGCTCCACAATGGCCTTGGTCGCTTCCGGCGGCGCGAGGAGGATGTCGCTCACTTCCGTCCAGCCCTCGGCGTTGGTCTCGCGCTCCTTCGGGTACTCCGGCTCGGCCACAGGCGGATTTTCACCGTCAAAGGTCTTTGCGCCTTTGAAAGCGTGGCGAATTATCTGATCGTTCGCGTCTCGCCACTGTACCCCCGCCAGCGCGGAGCGGCGCGGCGATTCTACGTTGGTCAATTTGCGTAGCGCGTGGAAGCGGTAGTACTGGCCACCCTCCACGGCGAAGTTTTTCACCCAGCGCCCGTCGAGTCCCTCGCGCTCGTCCGAAGTGATGACAAAGGCCCCCTTACCGTCGGGCCCGCCCGCGGGGTCGTAGTCAAAGGTTGGACGGGTCCCATCCCGCACATCCACGGGGTCCCATCCCTCCGGAGCGACCGCCAGGGCCGCCGTCGCGCCCGCAAAGATGAAGATACAAAAAAGCGCATTACAATCACGAAGTCGCATTGATGCCTGTAGCTCCTGTGCCCGACATGGTCATGCAACCACTATACAATGGAACGCCGGAGACATCCAAACGCACCGAGTGGGCCGCGCGACATGAAAAAAGGCCGTCCGGAAACACAAGGCTGCCGGACGGGCTCAATACAACCGAAATAGCCGCCCTAAAGCGCCGGGGAACCCGTCTCGCCGGTACGGATACGGACCGCCTCCTCCACCGGCAGCACAAAAATCTTCCCGTCGCCGATCTTGCCGGAATTGGCCGTGTCCATGATGGCCTTCACCGCCCGTTCCAGGTGCTCGTCGTCCACCACAATTTCAATCTTCACCTTCGGCTGAAATTCCACGACATACTCGGCGCCGCGATAGACTTCCTTGTGACCCTTTTGCCGCCCGAAACCCTTGACCTCGGTCACCGTGAGTCCCTGGCAGCCAATTACGCCCAGGGCCTCCTTTACATCGGTCAATTTAGACGGTTTGATAATCGCTTCAATCTTTTTCATCGTGTCTACTCCGTTGTCAAAACCTGGAACGCCGACCTACAGGTCGTAGCCCACCTCACCATGCTCGGATATGTCCAGTCCAACCTCTTCGCCTTCCGCATCGATCCGCAGGCCCACCAGCTTGTCCACCACCTTCAGTATAAGGTAGGACAAGGCGAGCGCATAAATAATTGTAAAGATCGACGCAAAGGCCTGCACGCACACCTGGCGCACGATGTCGAGGTCGCTCACCCAGCCGCCAAAGGACCCCGAACCGAGCACCCCAACAAGCAGGGTTCCAACCAGTCCCCCGCCGCCGTGGACACCCACCACGTCAAGGGCGTCATCGTAGCCAAACTTGTGCTTCAGCCACGTAGACGCCCAATAGCAGAACAAGCCAGAGAACAGGCCGATGACCACCGCGCCAAAGGGACCGACCGATCCCGAAGCCGGCGTTATCGCCGCCAGCCCGGCAATCGCACCGGTGGCAAAACCGAGGGCGCTTGTCTTCCCATTCTTGATCCGCTCGATCACCGCCCAGACCAGGCCGGCCACGCAGGGGGACAACTGCGTCACCAGCACCGCCATAGCCGCCTGGCCGTTCGCCCCCAGGGCGCTCCCGCCGTTAAAACCAAACCAACCCACCCACAACATCGCCGTACCACCCATCGTCATCGTAAGGCTGTGAGGCATCATGGGAACCTTGCCGTAACCTTTGCGCGGCCCCACAAGGATCGCCGCAACTAGCGCGGCCGCCGCCGCCGTCAGATGCACCACAATGCCACCCGCGAAATCGATCGCACCCAGATCTGCCAGAAACGCGCCCGAGCCGCCCCAGACCATGTGGCAGATGGGCAGATAAACGACTGCGACCCAAATCACCGTGAAAAGCAGCACGGCGGAGAATTTCATTCGCTCGGCAAAGGCGCCGACAATCAGACCCGGCGTAATAATCGCAAAAGTCATTTGAAACACGACAAAAAGCGCCTCGGGAATCGTGCCGCGCACCGACGCCGGCGTAACTCCCGAAAGAAAGAGCTTGTCCAGCCCCCCGATAAAAGCGTGAACGCCCCAGGAACCCTCCACCATGCCCGCGCCGCTGAACGACAGGCTGTAACCGAAAACCACCCAGATGACGCTCACCACAGCGGTGATCAGAAAGCACTGCACAAAAAGCGACAACACGTTCTTCGTGCGGACAAGTCCACCATAAAACATGGCCAGTCCAGGTATCATCATGAACAGTACCAAAGCCGAAGCCACAAGGATCCAGGCTGTGTCGCCCCCCTGAAGCGTGTCCTGTGCGAGCGCCGCCGAGGGGACCAGAAGGGCAAGCCCGGGCAGGGCCAACCAGGCGGATCGGCGAATATTGCCGTGCAACTGCATGCGTCTCTCCTTTGGGGCGCAATAAACACACCCCACCCATTGCCAGAAAAGTTTTTTTCGCAAAGGCAGGCGGTGCTAATGCGCTTCCCAAAATCGCAACCTGTTATACAGCGTCAAGGCAGGTCCGTCGCAGTAATCCCCCGTTCCGAACACGCCAATCCGACCGTCTCCCTTCTCGACTCCGCCCGCATTATACAGACACACGACAACAAAGCAAACTGCGAATTTCGCGCGCCAGCGACGAAGTGACACAGCCCGAGATACCCGCGGCCGCGCTCAAACATCGAGCAGTGAACGAGGGAGACCTGGTCTGCAGCCCCGAGTACCCAGCGGCAACTGCGCTGTGAGAAGAGATTCCGCTGTCGTCTATTCCAATGCCGACTTTTTCGCTATCGCCCACCTTCAAGAACAACTCATTGCGCGCGCCAGTTGAACCGCATCAACTTCGCGCCATCGCCAAAGTAAATCCCATGGTCGTCGATGGCGAAGCCGCATCGGATGTCGCCCGGATATTCCGCAATGACCTCCACCGCATAGTTCGTCGGGTCCATACGGAATACCTTCTTGCCCGAGAGGCCATAGAGCTTCCCATCTTTCCACGGGCGCAGCGAATTATCATGCACGTTGCCCACGCCAAGTTTGGCCGTGTGAATGATCGCATCCGCGTCGAGGTCATGGACAAAGAGCGACTCCTCGCCGCTGACGCCATAGAGCTTGCGACCGAGAATACAAATTGCGCGGATGGACGGATCGCCGGGCACCACGACGCGCTCGAATCTCAGCGTCTTCTTCGCGGAGTCGAAGGCGAAGAATCTCGCCTCCTTTTCCGAGGGCGTCGTGCCCCCGCCGCCGGTAATGCTGGTACCCCCAAACACAAGCCCCGTCTTCGTGTCGTAAGCCAGCGATACGATCGACTGGTTCTTGATCAACTGTGGATAGTTCTCCAGCAGCGTGTCCGTCGCCGGATCCCACACACCCAGGGAGCCACCCAGCACGCCGTACTCCGGGAAGCTGCCGATATAGATCTTCTCTTCAGGTCCGTGGATCATCGCCCGGGGCCGCAGGTGCCCCGGCCCGATGTTGCCAAAGCCCTGGGGGTTGTTCGTCTTCTCCCGACCATAATTCCACGGCTGCGTCGGGTCCCATTTTGAAAGGAAAGAGCCGGGGTAGGCGCAAACGTAGAGCACCCCGTGGTGGTCGAGCATGCTGTAGATCTCGCCGCCGACTTCCGTGGGGTTGCCGGGATTCTCCAGGGCACCCGAAGCCGGGTCATAGAGAAACAGTTCGTTCGGCATCCAGGTGCCGCCGTAGATACGGCCCAGCGGGCCATTCTCGACCATGAACACACCCGAGCCTGCCCCCTGGTAGTCGAAGGTGTGTTTTGTCACCGCGCCATTCGGCGCAATGAGCTCGTAGGTTCTGTCAATGGTGACATTGGCCACGCGCCGGCCGTCTTTCAGCGTCTGCTGATTCACCGCCGCGGCGGGACTCTCCGCAACGCGAACACCATCTTCTTCTATGACCAGCACCGCCGATCCTTGCTGCGGCACGCCCGCCGCGTCGGGCGTCATCGTAATCGCGTTGATGTAGATCTTGCCGTCCACGCCCTTATACATCCCCGCAAAGGTCTGCTTCTCGTGGGCGCGGTATTCTTCGGGCAGGATGGATTCATGCGCGCCGGTGGCGGGATCAAAGCGCACGATGTTCGCACGACCATAGCCAATCGCCACGTAGAGCATGCCGTCGGGTCCCGTCAGGATCTCGCGGCTGTATTGCTGCGTGGCGTCCACCACGCCATGATCCGCCAGCGCGCCCGTTGCCGGATCGTAGGACACGACCTTCGCCCCTGGAAAGGTGCAGCCATAAACCTTTTTGTCCGGGCCTGTGGTAAACATCCACAAGTACGACTCCGACTCCGCCGGACGCCCCACCACCTGAATCGCTTTCTCGGGCGCCTTCGGATCAAAAACCAGGATCTGGCCGCTGTCACCGGGTTCGGGACCCTGATGCGTTCCCAGATATATTCGGTCATCCGGCCCAACCATAAAGCCCCAGGCCCCCGTACCCACCGGCGACTGGAACTGCTCCGACGCACCGAAATCCGGATCGATGGCAACAAGAAAGAGCTTGCCGCCTTCCTGCCGGAAGTTAATGTAAATGCGCTCGGAACCTGGTGTCGGTCCAGGACCCACGATGGTGCCCATCAGCCCCGCCTTCATCACGGGGATACCAATTTCCTCAAAAACCGGCGCGGTCTGTGCAAAAGAACCCGTGGCGATAAAAACGAGTGACAGCGCTAAGATGCATACAGGGCGATAGAAGCCGTTCATGAACACTGCGAATCCTTCCGGGATGAGGGCTATTGATACGATGCCGCACGATAGCAGAACAAGCGCGCGTCCGGCCACCTGTCCCGTATTCAGGCACGAGTCAAGGTTCATGAGTCGGTGTATCACGTGTGGAAGAGAATATTTTCCGACAGATTCTCACAGATCTACACAGATAAGAAACTGAAAAGAAAATGGTGTGTTGAAAATCCAGACATAGCTGCGCATACTCACTATCTGTGAAAATCTGTGAAAATCTGCGAAAGAGCTTTTTCCACTCAAATATGCTGCGCACGGGCCATGATTTCTGGGAGAACAACTGCTACCATGACGATCTGCACGTCCCGAGCGCCGGACGTGCCGTCAGCCCAAGGAAACCGTTATGCATTCCCACTACCGACTCCTGTTCTCCCTCTTCATCCTCGCCCTCTCCGCGATGGGCCCGGCATCAGCCGAATACCCCGAGCCGCCCCAAAGCCCCGGCCCAGATGCATGGCCCTTCCTGAGCGACCTCGCCGCCCCGATCCAGTGGCGTTTTCACTGGAAGCGGGAGGCACCCGTCACCGACGAAGTGTCGTTGCGCAACGGCGTGCGCGTGGAGGCGATGTATCCCGATCCCGATGGCGTGCTGGAAACGGCCTATCAGGATCTCGACAACTTCTTCGCCACCGCATCCATTCCCCGGGACGGCGCCTACCGCATTGTGACGGAGCAGATGCCCACCGACACTTTCGAGGCCTTCCGGATCACCATCACCGAAACGGAGTGCCGCATCCAGGCCAATGACACCGAAGGCATCCGGCGCGGTATTTTCTTTCTCGAGGACGAACTGCTCCGCGCTGAGGGCCCCTTCTTGAAGCCCGGCGTGACTGAGCGCAAACCCTTCATCCGAAATCGCATCTCCCGCTGTTTCTTCGGCCCTATAAAGCGCGAGCCGAAGTTCAAGGATGAGCTGATGGACGCGGTGGATTACTACCCGGACAATTACCTGAACAAGATCGCCCACGACGGCGTGAACGGTCTCTGGCTCACGATTGAGTTCAAGGACATCGTGCAGACTTCCCTCACGCCCGTCGTGGATCCCGGTCGCGAACAGCGCCTGGCGAAGTTGCGCGCCACGGTCGCAAAGTGTCGCCGCTACGGCGTCGAGGTGTTCCTCTTCTGCATCGAGCCCCGCGTGATGGACCCGGATCATCCCCTGCTCCTGGCCCACCCCGAAATCGGCTCTAAAACACCTGGTACTGGACGCCTCTTCTGTCCCTTCCCCGAGGCCGGACAAAAATACCTCTTCGAAGCCATGAACGACATCTTCACCCAGGTGCCCGGTCTCGGCGGACTGATTAACATCAGCTTCGGCGAACGCTCCACCACGTGCCTGAGCAGCGCAGATGAGCAGTGGAAGCTGCTGTGCCCCACCTGCTCCACCAAGTCGCCCGGTGAGATTCTGAAGGCCTCCCTCTCCGCAATGGAGCAGGGCATGCACGCGGCCAATCCCGATGCGCAATTCATCTCGTGGCTCTATGTGCCGGAGAATGGCACCGGCCCGCAACGCGATCTCGCGCCCCTGCGCGAGATGGCACAGCACACGCCACCGGGCGTAATCTGCCAGATCAACTTCGAATCGGGCGGCGAACGGGAGCAACTGGGCAAGCCGCGTCACGCGGGCGACTACTGGCTTTCTTACATCGGCCCGAGCGCGGTTTATCTCGACGTCGCGGCGGGCGTGGCGGAGAGCGAGGGCGAGCTCGGTGCGAAGCTTCAGGCCTGCAACTCCTTTGAAGTCTCCACCGTGCCTCATGTGCCCGTGCCCGGCAATCTTTATCAGAAATACGCCGAGATGCGTCGCCTGGGCGTCACTTCGGTGATGCAATGCTGGTACATCGGCAGCCTCCCTTCGGTCATGAATCGTGCCGCCGCCAGCGAACTCGCCTTCGCCCCCGAAGGTCAGACTGAGGACGAGTTCCTCCTCCGTCTGGCGCAGCGGGATTGGGGTGCGCAGCATGCGCCCGCTGTTGTGCACGCCTGGAAGCTCTTCGCTGGTGCCTACAGCCACTACCCCCTCACCAACGCCTTCCAGTACTACGGCCCCATGCACGATGGCATCGGCTGGCCCCTCCACTTGAAGCCCGTGCATAAAAATCTCTCGCCCGTGTGGAAACTGGAATACCCGCCCAGCGGCGACCGCATCGGCGAGTGCTTTTCCGGCTCGCACACGTTGGCGGAAATGCTCGAACTGTGCCGACGACTCTCCGATGGCTGGCAGGAGGGTCTGAAGGTACTGCGCGCGCTGAAGCCCCAGTTTGAGGACGATCCCAATCGATTACTCGATCTCGCGAACGCCGAAGCCCTCGGCATCCACTTTCGCACCGGCTACAACATCCTCCGCTTCTACGAGCTGCGCGAGCGCTTGCTCTACGGCGATGCGGAAGAGGCCGCCGCCCTGCTGGAGGAACTTCGCGCCATCGCGAACGAAGAAATCGAAAACACGGTCGCCATGGTTGCGCTATGCGCGCAGAATCCCTACCTCGGTTTTCAAGCCGAAGCGGAGGGTTACAAGTACTTCCCCGAGCGGCTTCGCTGGCGAGAAACGCGGTTGCGGGAGATGCTGGCCTCGGACTTCGAAGAAGCCCGTCGAGCCATTTTGGCGGGTGAGCGCGTCTTCCCGGAAGCATCGGGACTCACCGAGGGACCGCTCCACTACACGGCGGCAAAGGCTGCGGCAGATTTTGGTGCGCAGTGGAAGAGCGAGGCCGCGTGGAGCACGATCGCGGATGTCGCAGAGGGCCCGCATGAACCTGCTTGGTCTTGGAAAGCCACCCATGACGACAACGCGATCTACGTGAATGTCACTTCCGCCGCCTCGCCCGATTGGCGGCCCGTGGCGGCGGTCCTTCACCTCGAGCCCACGCATATCTATCCGCGCCGCACCTTCCGCGCCGACCCGAACGGTAAGCGCGATCTCCGCACCGTCTGGCTCGGGCCCGATGCCGATTGGGAGGCCGCCTGTGAAGTGATCGACGGCCAACAGCACTTCCGCTTTCGCGTTCCCCTGAAAGCTTTCGAAGGCGAGGCCGATCCCGTGTAACCCATGCGCGTCAACGTCGAACTGACCTTCCTCTCGACGGACAAAAAGAGCCAGATGGTTCGCACCTGGGTACCCACGGCCGAGACACGGGTATTGCCCCGCCTGGGCTATGGCAGCGCGAATCCGTTGGAAATGGGACGGCTGGCGAGGGAATAGTGAATTATGAATTCCGAATAGTGAATGGGTCGATGGGCATTGCCGGACCTCTTTCATTCGCTA
>JBHEKR010000075.1:0-5524 GCA_041859365.1 Candidatus Hydrogenedentales bacterium | reverse complement strand
CCTTCACCCACATCCTCCCCCGCTGCGCTCCGCCGGGTGTGGGTGGCACCCGACGTTTCTTTCGAGAGTACGGGCGGCAAGCCCATTCGGGCGTATCCTGTCTTATCCGAGATTGAAAACACTCTGGAGCTTCAGCGCCAGGGCCATGTCGCCCTGAATCTTCAACTTGCCGGTCATGAAAGCCATCTGGCCGTTCAGCTTGCCCTGAAGCAAATTCAGGAAATTTCCCGACTCCATGGTGATCGTGATGCTGGGCTTCTCCGCAGCACCCGCGCTCACCACGGCGTCTCCATTGGCGATGGCAATATTCCATTCGCCGCCACCGTCGCCCGTGATGTTGAACTGGTAAACGCAGCTCATACCCTGGATCTTCTCTTTGTTCACTTTCGCCGGCACCTGATCGAAGAATGCTGCTACATCAGACATACGCGTAATCGCCTCCGTTGGGTTACACAGTGGGCTTTCGGCACCCGTTTGAATCCGGTCCAAAATTCCCGCAAGGTCAACGTTACTCTAGCACGCAGCGAATTCGGCTAGCAATGGACAAGACAGTTGACAGCGGGCGGCGAAGAGGGGTGAAGGGCCAATAGGACCGATTCGACGGATAGGACCGATTGATTAAACCCATCCTATTGGACCTATTCGTCTGATGACGCTCAACGGTTCCGCCTGCGGTGGGTCAACTGTCAACTGTCAACTGTCAACTGTCATAATACCGCCATGCCCATTTACCGACTTGATCAGTTTGTCGCCTTTCCACCCGTCCACCATGCCGAAGACGGTTTACTTGCCGTTGGCGGCGACCTGCGCGAGGAGCGGTTGCTGCTTGCGTATCGTTCCGGGATTTTTCCGTGGTACTCCGAGGGCGAACCGCTCCTGTGGTGGTCGCCGGATCCGCGGATGGTGTTGTTTCCAGAGGAGTTTCACTGCTCCCAGAGCCTGAAGCGGGTGATCAAACGTGGCGTCTTTAGCGCGACCCTAGACCAGGCCTTTCCCGAGGTGATTCAGGCCTGTGGCGAGACGCCGCGACCGGGTCAGGATGGCACGTGGATCACGCCGGAAATGGAGGCGGCTTATGTGAACCTCCACCGAAAAGGACACGCCCATTCCATCGAGTGCTGGCACGAGGGCACACTCGTGGGCGGACTCTATGGGATCGCCCTGGGTGGTTGCTTCTTTGGCGAGTCCATGTTTTCCCATCGGGACAACGCCTCGAAAGTGGCGATGTTTGCCCTAACCCAGGCCGCCCGAGCGTGGGGCATCCCCCTGATCGATTGCCAGGTGGCCAATCCCCACCTGCTGAGTCTCGGTGCCCGGGAGATTTCCCGCAAGATGTTTTGTCAGTTGCTGCGGGATGGATTGAATACTGACTTGACCCCGGATGCGTGGAAAACCCTGCCACCCTTGACTTGAACGAGCGATGGGCGGAATACACCTACTACAAAAAACCGTGGCGTAGATTTCTTACAGTTCAGTACTTGCAACCAATAAGTTGAACCACAGCACACGGAGGCACGGAGAAAGAAAGAGGAAACAGTACCCTTCGTGTCAGGGGAAAAATTTTTGAATTCAAGCATTCTCCTCTCCCATTCTCCGTGCCTCAGTGACCGTGGTCATCTTTTGGTTATTGACTGGCAGAGCCTCAAAAAACACTTAAGGAACAAACAACGATGACGTACCTGTTGCGTGTCGCCTTTGCGACGGCCTTTTCCTTCTTGTCCGTAGCCTCCGCCGAAGCGCCGGAAGCCCTGGCCATCGGCGCGGACTTCCCGGATTTTAAACTCCCCGATACCACGGGCAAGCAGCACACCCTCAGCCAGTATAAAGACAAGATTGTCGTGTTTAATTTCAGCACACCGGAATGTCCCTGCTCCCGGAGTGTGGATGGCGCGCTAGCCGAGCTCGCGACGGCCTATGCGGACAAGGGCGTGGTCTTTCTCGGGGTAAACTCGAACTTCTTCATGGACCCGGAATCGCTCCGGGACTATGCCCTATCCGCCGGGGTGACCTATCCCATGCTGAAGGACGACGAAGTGGAACTGGCCGATGCGGCGGGCGCACGGGTTACACCCGAAATTTTCGTCAAGGACAAGAGCGGCAAGGTGGTTTTCCATGGTCCGCCGGATAACCGGCTGAACCCGAAGGCCACGCCGACCGAGTTCTATCTCAAGGACGCTCTGGAAGCCCTGACGACGGGCAAGCCGATTGAAAACGCGGACATCACACCCTGGGGCTGCAGCATCCGGGGCGAGAAAAGCACCGAATCCGATCCCGAGCATGCGGAGAAGCCGTCCGAGGAGGCAAACAAGCCCTGACCTGATCGCCGTGCGGGGCGGAATATAGATTCAGCGCGGTGGCAGCGGCGCATCTCGCTGCTAAGTCCAAGGAGTAGTGTTATGAATTTTGCAGCACGTAACGCGGTCGTCGCGGGGCTCGCCGTGGCCGTGACCCTCTCCGGCGCCTGGATGGCCGACGCCTCGGCGGCGAAACTTGAAGCCCCGAAGATCGGGGCCGCTTTCCCGGATTTCAAGCTGCCCGACACCACGGGCAAGGAGCACGCCCTGGGCGATTACAAGGGCAAAATCCTGGTGCTCAACTTCTCTTCGCAGGAGTGCCCCTTTTCCAATGGCGCCGATCCCGCCATCAGCGAGTTGGCCACGGCCTACAAAGACAAGGGCGTGGTCTGCCTCGGCGTGGATTCCAACAAGGATCTGGATGCGGCGGAAATCCAGACGCACATTGACGAGGCCGGGATCCCCTACCCCATTTTGAAGGACGCGGGTAATAAGCTGGCCGATGCGGCCGGGGCCCGGGTTACACCGGAGATCTACGTGATCGACAAGGAGGGCAAGCTGGCCTACCACGGCGCGCCCGACGACCGGGCGGGTCCGACCAGCACCCCCACAGCCTTTTATCTCAAGGATGCTCTGGATGCCCTGACCGCGGACAATGCGGTGGAGAAGCCTACCGTGAAAGCGTGGGGCTGTGGTATAAAGCGGGCCGGTTAGACACCGGATTCAACGCTGAAAAACTGTGTGGCGGGCGCGGATGACGCGTCCGCCTTTTGATTTGATTGGAGCTATCCCATGTATACCGTTCGTTTTCCCATCCCCGGTTTCCTGGCTTGCGCCCTTCTGCTGGCGGCGGGCTGCTCACAACCCGAACCGGTGGCTACCGCACCGGCACCTTCCGACCCTCTGCCCCCGGTGGCGCAGGAAGGCCCGGCTGCCTCCCCGACTGCGGAAGCCACTTCGGAACCGGCACCTGCGGGCGATTCCGCCTCGGAGACGCCCCTTCCCGAGGTTCGCGCGGTGAACACTGCGGAACTCGGTGAGGTTCTCGGAAAAACACTGGGAAAGGTGACCGTGCTCAATTTCTGGGCCACTTGGTGCGTACCCTGCGTCCAGGAGATGCCGGACTTCGTGACGTTATACAACGAATCGGATCCTGAGTCGGTCGCGCTGGTGAGTCTGTCCATTGACGATGCCGCTGACGTGACGGGCGCCATCCCCGAATTTCAGCGAACCCACAAGATGCCATTCCCCATTTATGTGCTCAACGAGCGCGATGACGAGGCCTTGGAAAAGGCGCTGCGGGGGAAATTTTCCGGAATGATCCCCGCAACGTTTGTCTACGACAAGACGGGGGTGCTGGTGAAGATGGTAGAGGGGCCGATAACCCTGTCTGAGTTGCGGGAGATCCTGAAACCCTTGTTGTCCCCTGCCGCGTAACATCAATTTTTTCAGCTATTTAGCCATCCATAGCACCCACGTTGACTGGTGGACGTCGGGGCTTGTTTGGGGGCCTCGAGACTTGACACCCCGCGTTGGTTATGCTAGTATGCGCTCTTGTTAGCACTCCATTGAGTGGAGTGCTAACAGTTTCCCGAGGTTCGGGGGCCTTCGTTCCCCGGCGCTTACGGCAATTTTTTTGTGGCACACCATGTGCGCAACTTAAGGAGATAGACAACATGGCCAAGCAATTGCTTTTTGGTCAAGAAGCACGTATGACGCTCATCGAGGGCGTGGACAAGCTGGCGAATGCCGTCCGCGCGACGCTGGGACCCAAGGGTCGCAACGTCTTGATTGAAAAGTCCTTCGGCGCGCCCCACATCACCAAGGACGGCGTGACGGTTGCCAAGGAAATTGAGCTGAAAGAGCCCTTCCAGAACATGGGCGCGCGCATGGTTCGCGAAGCGGCCAGCCGCACGAACGACAATGCGGGCGACGGCACGACGACGGCGACGGTGCTGGCTCAGGCGATGGTCCACGAAGGCCTGCGCCAGGTGACGGCGGGTGCGAACCCCATGTACCTGAAGCGCGGCATGGACAAGGCTGTTGCTGCCGCGATTGAAGCGGTGCAGAAGGCCTCCAAGAAGGTGAAGAATCAGGAAGAGATCAAGCAGGTCGCCACGGTTTCGGCGAACGGCGACTCGACCATCGGCGATATCATTGCGCAGGCGATTGAGAAGGTCGGCGAAGACGGCGTCATCACCATCGAACAGGGCAAGACCCTGGAGACGGAAGTGGACCTGGTCGACGGTATGCAGTTTGATCGCGGTTACCTTTCCGCCCACTTCGCGACGGATCACGAGACGATGCGCGCGGTACTCGAAGACGCGCTGATCCTGTGCCTGGAGAAGAAGATCACGAACATCGGCGAGCTTCTCCCCATCCTCCAGAAGATTGCCCAGTCCGGCAAGCCCCTGCTGATCATCGCCGAAGACGTGGAGGGCGAAGCCCTGGCCACGCTCGTGGTGAACAGCTTGCGCGGCATCCTGCGCTGCGTTGCGGTGAAGGCCCCGGCCTTCGGCGACCGCCGCAAGGAAATCCTTCGCGACATCGCCATCGTGACCGGCGGCGAGTACATCAGCGAAGACCTGGGCTCCAAGCTGGAGAGCGTTGAGCTTGCCCAGCTCGGCTCCGCCAAGCGTATCGAGATCGACAAAGACACGACGACGATCATCGAAGGCGGTGGCAAGAAGAAGGAAATCCAGGGCCGTTGCGACCAGCTTCGCCGCGCGATTGAAGCCACCACGTCGGAATACGACAAGGAAAAGCTTCAGGAGCGTCTGGCGAAGATCGCGGGCGGCGTGGCCATCATCCGTATCGGCGCGGCCACCGAGACCGAGCTGAAGGAAAAGAAGGATCGTGCGGACGACGCGTTGAACGCGACTCGCGCGGCGATTGAAGAAGGCATTGTGGCCGGCGGCGGCGTGACGCTGATCCGTACCCGCAAGGCCATCGAAGCGCTGAAGCTTGAGGGCGACGAAGCCATCGGCCAGGCCATCGTGAGCAAGGCCGTGGGCGCTCTCCTCCAGCAGATCGCGAGCAACGCGGGCCATGAAGGCTCCGTGGTCGCCGAAGCGGTGCTGGACGGCAAGGGCAACTTTGGCCTGAACGCCGCCACGGGCAAGTACGAAGACCTGGTGGCTGCGGGCATCATCGACCCGGCGAAGGTTATCCGCTGCGCGCTGCAGAACGCCGTGAGCGCCGCCACGATGATCATCACCACCGAATGCCTG
>JBHEKR010000450.1:0-3147 GCA_041859365.1 Candidatus Hydrogenedentales bacterium | reverse complement strand
TCAATCCAGCCACTCCGAATATAATAGCGTCATACAGTAATGATTTCGTGGGAACCTATCTCGAACAGGTCAAGGTCGAAGGAGACTATCTCTATCTTCCTTCCGGCAACTCCTTTTCGATTGTCGATGTCTCCGTTCCCTCAACACCCTTTGTCGTTGGCTCCCGAGTCACGCCAGCCGATGTAGACAGTATCACGATTAAAAATAACTATGCCTACTTCGCCAGCTACTGGGATGGACTGATGATATTTGATGTTTCATCTGCAGAAGAGCCACGTTATCTTTCATCTGTTCCTCTATACCGCGCCTTTGATGTAGACGTACAGGGGAATTATGCCTACGTCGCTGACAGCGCTGAAGACCTTAAAATAATTGATATCTCCAACCCGATGTCTCCTTCTCAAGTGGGGGCCTTCGACAATAATTCAGGCTGGGCCTACGACGTAAAGGTATCAGGAAATTATGCTTACGTCGCCTGCTGGGATCATGGACTACAGATCATCGATATATCCAATCCCACTGCACCGCAAGAGGTGGGACTGTATAATACGGTCACCGGCCTCGATGATGTCTGGATCGAAGGTAACACTGCATATGTACTCGATGAAGTTACCGGTTTGCACATAGTGGATATCTCAAATCCGACTATGCCCGTTGAACAAGGTTTTCTTGATTTTCCTGAGGACGTATACCAGGTGACTGCTCAAGGAACTTTTGCTTACGTCAGGTCCGACACTGGTCTGCGAATCATCGATGTCTCGCAATCGACTGCGCCTATAGAGGTTAGTCTTTTCCCCGTAGCAAATGGAGCCAGGGCTCTGCTTGTCAAAGGAAGGTTTGCCTACCTCTCAGAGATCGATAATGGTGTGCTGGTCCTGGATATTTCAAATCCAGCAGATCCTACAGAGGTTGGTTTTTTCCCTGCTTATGGCTGGGGAGCAACAGAGCAGCTGGCCGAGAAAGATGGTTACATCTACTTTCCCAGTTTCGACGAAGGTCTGTACGTTCTCGATGAACACTGGCACGGAAAAGGGAAAGTAAGTATCGCCGGCTCAAGCGCCTATGCCACGGACGGTCTACGTGGATTGAAAGTTTACGATGTAACTACTCCCAGCGCACCGCTTGAAATATCGACATTCGACACGAGTGGTTTCGTGACAGACGTAGTAGCGACGGGCAATCGAGCCTATGTTGCGGATAAGCGAGGTGGCTTACGAATTCTCGACACCACGAATCCTGCCTCATTGACCGAGGTTGGATATTATGACTCGCCGGGAAATGCGCAGGGATTATTTCTTGAGGGCAACAGGATATACCTTGCCGATGGGTTAGAAGGGATCGCCATTATCGATGTAACCAATGAGGCCAATCCCACCCTGGTAGGGAGTTACAACACTGCAGCAAACGCGCACTCGCTGGTTGTCAGGGATGGTTTGGCTTACTTGGCTGACGGCTTGGGTGGCTTGCGAGTAATCGATGTCTTAATCCCAGCAAGCCCCCTGGAGGTGAGCAATGTGACAACTCCGGGTGAAGCACGAGATATCTCAGTTGTTGGAGATTATGCCTATCTCGCTGATGCCTACGGAGGCCTGAGAGTAATAGATATCAGTAACCCGTATAGTCCCTTTGAGGTTGGTGATTACAACACAGGAGAACGCGCCTTTGGCCTGAATATCTCGGGAACCACAGTATTGGTAGCCGATGAGGGTTCGGGCATAAGCCTGGTAGATATATACGATCCCTTTTCACCGCAACTCTTTAGTTACGTGCCGGTTAGCGGTTCCGGAGCGGCAGTAACACTAAATGGCGATTACGCTTACAGCAAAGGCTACGATGATGATATGCAGGTGCAGAAGGTCGGTTTTTCGGCGGCCGGCAATGTCCTGGTTGGAGGAACGCCCTTAAGTGGAGTAGAACTTGAAGCTGGACATCTAGGAATAGCAACCACTAATGCTAGCGGGGCTTACGCCCTCGCGCAAGCGTTTCTAGGAGCAAACTACCAGATAAGGCCAAGCCTACCTGGCTATAGTTTTACCCCGGCAATGCGGACTGGAATAGTTACCGCCGATGTCGTTGCAGATTTCGCAGCAACGCTCAACAAACACAGCTTAAGTGGTAGTGTCCAGATACAGGGAACGCCTCTTTCTCTCGTGACCATTAGTGCTGGACCACTGGGAAGCACAATTACAGATGGCCTGGGCCAATATAGTTTCAACAACATTGACTATGGCACAAGTTATACATTAACCCCAAGTCGAACTGGCTATACCTTTAGCCCACCAGAAGTCTCGGGCAATCTATCAGTCAACACCGTCCGAAATTTTTCAGCAGTGCTCAACACCTACACGATTTCAGGGAGCGTTTTCTTAAATGGCATTCCGCTAAGTGGAGTATTGGTCGACGGAGGCTCCCTGGGAGCAGCCGAGACCAACAGCTCCGGCCAATATAGTTTCATTGGCATAAATCATGGAACGACTTACACGATTACGCTGACACGCACTGGCTGCAGTGTTTCACCTGTGCAGTATACGGGAGAGTTGCTAGCAAATGCCACACATGATTTCACTGTGACAGTGAACACCTATCCATTGTCTGGCACAGTGCTTTTTGCCGGCACCCCCCTAGTGGGCACGCTAATCGATGGAGGCCCCCTGGGGCAAGCAGTCTCTGGACTAGACGGGGTCTATACATTTTCGGCTGTGCCCTATGGCACTAACTACACGCTCGTTCCGCAGAAAGTTGGCTATAGTTTTACACCAGGCAGCAAGGATGGAACGTTAACCGGGGTAGCGACAGAAAATTTTATAGCAGCCGATATTCTTCCACCGAGCGCACCACTGATCACTATGCCTCTTGGCGGTAGTGTGTCAACAGACAATCTACCAGTCATATCCGGCACAGCAGAAGCAGGTAGCCTTGTGCGAGTATATCGAAACGGAAGTTTATTCGTAACGCTGACGGCTGCATTGACTGGGGGGAGCGAGGCTAGCTGGACTGTTTCGTCAGGGACAGCTTGGGCCGATGGCGAATATACTCTAACGGCAACAGCTACAGATAGCGCCGGAAATACAAGTATACTGTCTACTCCGATAACCTTACGTATCGATACCTACGATCCCGAAACAACCGATAGCGATGATGATGGCT
>JBHEKR010000118.1:0-7311 GCA_041859365.1 Candidatus Hydrogenedentales bacterium | reverse complement strand
TCTGGGCGTCGCCGGTCCAGCCGAGGCGTTCGTCGCGCTGGGGGCAGTCGGTGGGGAGCTCCAGGAAGTTGGAGCGCTGGGTCCAGACGATGTTGCTGAAGAGCTGGTTGACCATGTCGTCGGAGCAGGCGAATTTGCTGGTGAGGGGCGTGTCGGAATGGAGGACGACGCCGGTGATGGTGTCGAGGGTGGGGGCTTCGGGCAGGCCGGTGATTTCGATGAACTGGAAACCGTGGAAGGTGAAGCGGGGCCGCCACACTTCGCCCGCGGGGTCGCCTTTGAGGATGTAGACATCCGTCGCCAGGGCCTTGCGGAGGTTCTCGGTCATGAGGGTGCCGTCCTGGTGGAGCATTTCGCCGTGGCGCAGTTGCACGCGGGTGCCCGCTTCCCCCTTGACCTTGAGCTCGACGACGCCGGAGAAATTCTGGCCCAGATCGAAGATGTGGACACCGGGCTTGATCTCTTTCACGCTGATGGGCTTGATGCGCTCGATGGGGCGCACGGGCACGCCGCTGTGGGCCTGGTAGATCGCGGGCTCCTGGAAGCCGAGCTCCACTTCGCGCTTTCCGCCCTGATCGGAATAGGGGGACTTGATGCTGCCGTTGTCCTTCGCGAGGATGGCGTTCTGCCACTTCGCCGTGTCGAAGCCGGGGGCGTCCCAGCCGGGCATCTCCAGGCGGGCGTCGTGGGTTTCGCCCATCTGCATGTCGGCGGTGAGGATGGGGCCGGTGCTGGTTTTCCACGAGGGATCGGTGATGACGGTTTCGTGGGAGCCGTCGGTGTATTCGATTTCGAGCTGGGCCTGGAGGGCGGGGGTCTTGCCGTAGAAGGCGCGACCGGACTGGCTCGGCCCATAGCCCACGAGGAGGCCGAAGCCGATGTAGCCGCTGTACCAGCCATCGGCGAGGACGGCGCCCCAGGTGTTCTCGCCGGATTTGATCTGGCCGGTCACGTCGAAGGTCTCGTAGTAGGCGCGCTTGTGGTAGTCCGGCCAGCCGGGGGCGAACATTTGATCGGAGATGGGCTTGCCGTTGAGGCTGAACTCGAAGACGCCGAGGGCGGTGGCGTAGATCGTGGCGCGCTTCACTTCCTTCGGCGCGGCGAAGTCCTTGCGGTAATAGCGCGCGGGGGGGAGCACCATTTTCTCGGGGGAAGCTTCGAGCGGCGATTCGTCCTTGAAGCTGATCCACTGGGCCGACCAATCTGCTTTGCTGAGCAGGCCCATGGTCCAGGAGGCCGGGGCGCTCCACTCGCTGGGCTTGCCGTCTTTGTCCCACACTTTCACCTGCCAGTAGCAAATTTGGCGCGAGGCGAGGGGCTTGCCCGCGTATTCGATCTGGATGGTTTCATCGCTGGTGATCTGGCCGCTGTCCCAGAGGTCGGAGGTTTCGAGCAACTCGGGGGAAGAGGCCACGCGGATTTGGCGGGCCGTTTGCTTCTGGCCGCGCTCTTCGGAGGTGACGATCCAGCTCAGGCGGGGAATGGCGGCGTCGATGCCGAGGGGGTTCTCCAAGTATTCGCAACGGAGCCGCTCGGGCGTGAGGGCCGCGTGGGCGGTGGTGGAGAGGAGGGCGGTCAGGAGGATGGCATTCAGGAAGCGGAACATGGATATATTTCCCATTGAAGTGGCTGAACGGTGCGTATTTCCGGTACATAGTACCTTTTCGGTACCCGCCGGGAAAAGACACCAGTGGGGGTGGGAATTGGTTCCCCGGAAGTCCCGGCGCTTCTTGACTTCCCTCGGGAGGCTGTGGGACAGTTATTGTATGGAAACAACGGTAACCATAGACGACGACTTGCTCGAAGTGGCAAGAAACCTCGCGCAGGCGAGGTCCGTGTCCCTTGGGCGAGTGCTTACCGATCTGGCGCGACAGGGGTTGGCGTTGGCACCCGAATTTGACCGGAGGCCTGAAACAGGTTTTCCTATCTTCAGGGTACCCCCGGGGGCGCGTCCTCTTACCATCGAAGACATGCATCGCGCAGAGGAAGAGGATTGAGCGTTGCCCTGTTTGACGTAAACGTTTTGCTGGCGCTCGCTTGGCCTTCCCATCTCCACCACGAAGCCGCCCATCGGTGGTTTACAGCCCATCACACCGCCGGTTGGGCGACGTGTCCCATGACGCAATGCGCCTTCGTTCGCATTTCGATGAATCCAAGTTACAGCGGGAATGGCGAAGGTCCTGTCCGTGCCGCCGCGTTGTTGGAACGCGTGGTTGAACTCCCCTTTCACGAATTCTGGGCCGATGACCTGCCATTCTCAGCGCACGAGGTTCCGAAGGCGGGGATCACGGGGCATCGCCAGATTGCCGATGCCTATTTGCTGGGGCTCGCGGCCCATCATGGCGGCAAGCTGGTGACGCTGGACCGAGGGATCTCGGCATTCGCGCCACCGGGCAGCGCGTGGTCCGATTCATTGGAAGTGATCGGGGTCGAATAAAATACGGGGCAATGCGGTACTCCCTGCACGGGAACACGAGAGCACCAGTTGACCGGTCGCTTGTTGTCGTGCCACTATGGCCTTACGCGGGTATTTGGGACCGCGCATCTTGGGAGTGCAGGGAATGATCGAACTGTTTCAAGAGTCTTTCCGGCTTGTGAATCTGCCGTACACGCTCTTTTTCGGGCTGGCGCTGCTCTATTGGATTTCCTATCTCTTTGGCATTATCGGATCGGATCTTGCCGACTTCAGCTCCGGTGCGGACGGCGCGGGGGATGGCCTCGGCGATGGCGTGGGCGATGGAGGCGGGGGCATCTTCAATGGGGTGCTGAGCTTCGTCTATGCGGCGGATGTGCCCATGACAATTATTCTTTCCGTGCTCAGCTTCGTGATGTGGGCCACGGCGGTCCTCTTCAATTACTACACGGGGAACACGAGCTTCGCCCTTTCCATGGCGCTGAGCCTGCCCTTTTTCGCGGGCGGTGTGGTGGCGACGCGCCTGATCATCCGGCCCTTTGTACCGATTTTGAAGGCGGCTTTTGACGAATCGAGCGATGAAGTTCTGGTCCTTGGCCAGGTGTGCACTATCTCTTCCCTTGAAGCGACGCACCGGCACGGGCAGGCCGAGTTGCCGCAGCAGGGTTCGCCCCTGGTGTTGAATGTGCAGACCCGCGAGGGCGTGGTATTGAAAAAAGGCGACGAGGCCGTGGTGGTGGGCGAAGGGCAAAACGGGACCTATATCGTGGCTCCCTTTGAAGACGAGAAAGCAGTTTAGATGTTGTCCGGGGCCGGGAGGCCGCGGCGAAGCATAGATGTCAGCGGTAGAAACTGAAACTCATTGAAACGTAAGGCGTTTTTTTACCCCCGGAGGGAATCCCATGTTTGAGTTTGTGATGGTCGTTGGTCTGTTGTTTGCAGTCGTGCTCGGCTTTGCGCTGCTCTATATGATTGTGAACTGCTGGCGAAAGGTGGACCAGGGCACGGCCCTCATCATCGTCGGCGGAAGCAAGCCAACGGTGCACTTTTCCAAGGCAATCGTCATTCCCATGATCCGCAAGGCGGAAGTCATGGACATTTCCGTGCGGCGGATTGAAATCTTCCGTCACGGTGCCCAGGGCCTGGTCTGCCAGGACAACGTGCGCGCGGACATCAAGGTGGCCTTCTTCGTGCGCGTGAACAACAACGCGGAAGACGTGCTGCGGGTGGCGCAGTCCATCGGGGCGGCCCGGGCTTCGGAGACGGAGAAGCTGGAAGAGCTCTTTGAAGCGAAGTTTTCCGAAGCGCTCAAGAGCGTGGGTAAGAAATTTGAGTTTGTCGCGCTCTACACCTCCCGTGAAGAGTTCAAGGAAGAGATTCTCAAGATCATTGGCCGCGATCTGAACGGCTACATCCTCGACGACGCGGCGATCGACTATCTCGAACAGACGCCGATGAATCAGCTCGACCCGCACAACATCCTCGATTCCGAGGGCATCAAGAAGATCACCGACCTCACGGCGCAACAGCAGATCCTGGCGAACAGCATCAATCGCGAGCGCGAGAAGACGATGAAGAAGCAGGACGTGGAAGCGCGCGAGGCCATCCTGGAGTTGGAGAAGCAGCAGGCGGAGGCGGAAGCGAAGCAGTTGCGCGAGATCCAGTCGGTGCAGGCGCGCGAGCAGGCCGAGACGGCGAAGATTCAGGAAGAAGAGCGTCTGAAGGCGGCTCGGGCCCGCATCACCACCGAAGAAGAGATGGCCATCGCCAATGAGAACAAGGACCGGCAGGTTATCGTGGCCCAGCGCAACAAAGAGCGCACGGATCAGGTGGAGAAGGAACGGGTGGAGAAGGACCGCCTGCTCGAAGTGACCGAGCGGGAGCGAGTCGTCGCCCTGGCCACCATCGAGCGTGACAAGGCCATCGAAGTGGAGAAGAAGGCGATTCAGGACGTGATCCGCGAGCGGGTCATTGTCGAGCGCGCCGTGGTGGAGGAAGAAGAGAAAATCAAAGACACGCGCGAATTCGCCACGGCGGAGCGCGCGAAGAAGGTCGCGATCACCGCGGCCGAGCAGGATGCGCAACAGGCGCTGGTCAAGGAGATCAAATCCGCCGAAGCCAAGCGTGACGCGGCGCGTTTCAGCGCTGAGCAACTGGTTATCTCCGCGGAAGCCACACGCGACGCCGCCGAGCGCGAAGCCGTGGGCAAGAAGGTGCTGGCCGAGGGCGTGACCGCCGAACTGGCCGCTGCTGGATTGGCCGAAGCGTCGGTGATCGAGAGCAAGGCCGTTGCCGAAGCGAAGGGCCAGGAAGCCCACGCCGCCGCCACGCAGAAGCAGGGCACGGCCGAGGCGACCGTCATGCAGCTTAAGTTCGAGGCCGATGCGAAGGGCATCACCGATAAGGCCGAGGCGATGAAGCTGTTCAATGAGGTGGGCCGCGAACACGAAGAGTTCAAGCTCAACCTGGAGAAGGAGAAGGCTATCGAGCTCGCGGGTATCGCCGCGCAGCAGGAAATCGCGAAGCAGCAGGCTTCGATTGTCGGCCAGGCGCTTCAGACCGCGCGCATCGACATCGTGGGCGGCGAGACGGAGTTCTTCAACAAGATCACGAGTGCGATTACGACGGGCAAGGCCGTGGACCGGCTGGTGAACAACAGCAAAGCGCTGACGGATGTGAAGAACACCTTTTTTAATGGCGACCCGGAATATTTCCGGGCGCGGATGGAACATTTCACCGACTTGCTTGGCGTGAGCACCGAGGACCTGAAGAATCTGTCCATCGCGGCGCTGTTGAACAAGATGAAAGACGCCGCCGGGAAAGGACCGGAGGCGACGGAGCTATTGACGCTCTCCGGGCTCGCCAAGCAGTTGGGCTTCAGCGACAAGAAACTCAGCCAGATCCTCTGATTGCATGGAATCAGTTGATCGCGTGATGCATCCAGCGAGGAGAATCGCACATGGCTGAACAAGAAACGAAGGCGGCGGAGGCCCCCGAAAGCGGGGCCGCTGCCGGCCTGGAAGCGGGCGCGTATGAAATCATACGCAATCGCCTCGCCAAGGGCGGGAAGCAGCTTCAGGCGCGCCTGGAGCAGCTCAACGCCGGCCGGAAGGAGGTCTTCGGGGCGATCGAGACGAAGCTCCTGGCCACCGAGCACATTACGACGGACAACAGTTGCATTGCCCGCGACATGATCCCGGTGGGTGATCGCTTCATCTTCGGCTACAACGTCCACATCGGCCTGAAGTCGCAGATCGCGCTGGAAGATGTGTTTGCGGTGTATCGCCTGAAGGACCACACGCTCACGCGCGAGCCGCTGGACCTGATCAAGGACGCGAGTTTCGAGCGGGACTTCCAAGAGCTTTTCAAGTACTACAAAAGTACTGTGTTCGCGAAGTTTTCCATCATCGGTCCCCACCTGTTCATGGTGTTTCGCGTGGGCAAGGGCGTTACCGACGTCAAAGTCTTCAAGTGGGCGCTGAATGACGATGCGATCACCTACCTGGACAATCGCAGTGAGCACGAGTTCAAGTTTCCGCCGCAACACGATTTCGAGTGGATTCGCACCCACCGGGACATGCACTACCATGGGCGGCACCCCCATGTGTCCATTGAAGATCGCTTATTTGTCGAGACGGTGGGCGGCGACCTCACGATTAAGGTCGAAAACAACACGGACAGCGGCCTGGGTATCTACAAAGAGGACGTAGAGAACAAGGATCAGACCCTGGATGATGCGGAGTTTTTCTACGCGATTGTCGGCAATTTGATCCTGCTTAAGATCAAGCCTTACCAAGAGCAAAGCTGGCGCTATTTCGTCTATTGCGAGAAGAACCAGAAGGTCTATCGCCTCGACGCGATTCAGGAGTCCTGCGTGTTGTTGCCGGAGGAGCACGGCCTGATCTACGCGAATGGCTACGTGCTCCAGACTGGGGAGCAGAAATCCTTCGGCGGCAACTTCAAGGACATGCTTTTCGAGAAGCGCGTGGCCTCGTCGAACGGCGAGGACTACCTCTACGAATTCTACAGTCGCGAATTGGGTGACTACGTGCTTTTGTCGTACAACGTAATCACCCAGACCGTGGACACGCCCATTCCCTGCAATGGCTACTCCTTTTTCAAGAATGGGGAGCTCCTCTACTTCAAAACTTCACCCGAGCCCCAGCGCAACCACGCGCTCCAGATCTGGCAGACGCCTTATCGCGACGCCGACTTGCCCCTTTCCGCGAAGTCGGACTCCATGCTCTATAAGATCGGGAACAAAGAAATCGTGCGCGGCATGGCCGATTGCAACGAGATCCTGAACTTGATTTCGAAGGAGGACAGCTACGCGAACCTCTATGGCGACATCACCCGGAAGATCGGGACGATGTTTGACGTGTTCCACTGGCTGGGCAAGGAGGAGGCCTTCAACCTCAAAGAAGACCTCACGGCGATTCGCGATGCGGCCCAGGCGGCCATCAGCGAGTTCGAGAAAGTGTCCAACGCGCGCCGTCATGCACGAGAGCAGCTCAACGCGGCCACGACGGAAGCGCTGGCGGTACAGGATGCGAGTAAGAGCAAGCGTTTCGACACGATCCATGACTTTGTCGCCAGCCTGACGGGCGTTCGTACGGCGCGAGGGCGCGTGATAGCGCTGAAAGATCTGAAGTACATGGATCTCCCGGCGGTGGAGGCGCTCCAGCAGTCCCTGTCGGTGGAGGCTGATCGCCTGGGTCAGGCCTGCGTCGAGTTTTTGCTGAAGCCCGAGTCTCTCGTTCCCTATGAGAAGGGCGTCGAGGAGCACGCGTCGAAGATCGACGGGCTGACGAAAGTGGCGGATGCGAAGGCGCTGGCGGAGTTGGTGGACAAGCAGGCCGCCGATCTGGAGATGCTCATCGACGTGGTGGGCAATCTCA
>JBHEKR010000022.1:0-13776 GCA_041859365.1 Candidatus Hydrogenedentales bacterium | reverse complement strand
AGTTACGAATAGTGAATAGTGAATTGAGAATAGCGAATGGAGACCAGGACCAATAGCGCCCGTCAAATTAAACTGCCTCTACCCGGATACCATCTAACTCACCATTCACCATTCCCTATTCCACCAATTCCGGATGGCTATACACCGTCGCCCGCTCCTCCCGGCAGAAGCCGATGATGCACAGCCCGAAGGCCTCGCCCATCTCCACGGCGAGGGAGGACGGCGCGGACACCGACAGAAGATAGGGCCAGCGCGCCCGGTAGGCCTTGAACACGATTTCATAGGACATGCGCCCGCTTACCACCACACCGCAGGCGTCGTCGAGGCGGCCCTGATTAAGGAGATCGCCGATACACTTGTCCACGGCATTGTGTCGGCCGATGTCCTCATGGCTGCACAGGATCTCGCCGCCAGGGGAGAAGGCCATGGCGCCATGGACACCTCCCGTCGCTCGAAAGAGGGGCTGATGATCGGGCAGGGCCGCCATGAGCGCCGCGATGGTCGCGAACGTGAGCCGGGTATTCGGCGGCGGTACGATAGGTGTGCCCAGCATCAGCAACTCCTCCGGCTCGCGAATCCCGCACAGGCCGCACGACGCGCTGCCCATGGCCGAACGCCGCCCGGTCACGTCCTTGGCGAGGGAAGCCTCCGGCACGGTGATCTCCAGGCAGCCCGTGAGGCCCGTGTCGGGATCGGGGATGGCGTGATAGGCCGGGGTAATTGCAGGGTCGACCAAAACGCCTTCGGTATAGAGCAGGCCGCGCGCCAGGGCTTCATCGGCACCCGGCGTGCGCACGGTTGTCGTGTAGGCCGCACCATTGACGTTGAGTTGGAGCACGGCCTCGACGGGGAGGAGGTCCTCCACGGGAGTGGTGTCGGATTTGGTAAGGCGCGTGCCTGGGAATTTCTTACTGTTCATGGGAGGAAGGATAACACACGGGTGCGGGGCGGGCGTGCTAATCGCCGTTATCGGAGTGTCCGGCCTGCGCAAAAAGCGCGTTACTCCATCCAACTTTGGCCATGCGCGCGGCACGGAAGAAAACGCTGGCGAGGGCGATGTAGGTGGCCGCGTTGGCCGCGAAGAAAAGCAGAATCAGGTACGGGAATGCACTCTGGGCAATGGGGAGCCGGCTAACGAGGAACACAAAACAGGAGAATAGAAGGGCCTCCGTAAATCGGTTCAACAGAGGCACGACGCCGCGGCGCTGCCAGAGTGCGGCGGCGAGTATACCGCAGGCGATTCCCGAGAATGCGGTGAGATACGGAGAGAGATGGAAAACGAACTCTGCGGCAAATTGAAGGTTTGGCTGCAGACTGTAGAGGGTAAAGAAAATCGAAGGCACGGTGCCGCATATGGCAGCGGCAATAACAATCCCTATGGGTATATTGGCCCTGCGAAATCGGTAAGGTCCGTTCAACAGCAGCGCTAGACTTACGTACGAGGCCATCGCCGCGGCGAGCATCAGCAATTGCAATGCGGTCTGAAACACCCTGATTGCGGATAGCGTCGGACCCAATAGGCTGATCGTCACCAGACTTATGTACAGCCCCAAGTAGGCAACACATATCCACCCGGCTGCGCTGAGACGCTTCTCGCTTGGAAGCATGGACATTTGATGGGCTCTCCTTGAAAAGGCTGAACGATATGGAAGTATGGAGACGCTAGGGTAAGAAGTCAATACCCTGCACGGCGAATACTGGGCTTGCGAATCTGAATCTTCGGCAACAACGAATGCGAGTGGATAGGTCCACACCCTGTCAAAAGTCCGTGCCATCCGTGTAATCCGTGGTCGATTTTCCTTCCTGCATTTTGATCACGGTTTACACGGATAGTACGGATGCAAAAGAAGGGTGCGACTCCATTTTCTCATGGTCCAAATACTTGATTACGGCCAACGCTTACTCTATGTTCATTCCCGGCTCTAATCGCCCGTGAAAGTAAATGCGAATGCGCTTGCGGCGAATATACGGGGCCGCCCCGATGGTAGTTGCACTATGCACTCCCGAAGGAGCGTCGGTGGTTGCGGGCTCAATGTAATCGGCAGCGCCCGAACGGAACTGAAAGGGAGTATCGCAATGATTATGGGCGTGGCGTCACTCACTTGGATCCTGATTGGACTCTTCGTGTGGGAAGTGGGCTGGAAGGGGCGAGCGATAATTCTGGCCCTTGTGATTCCATCGGCCTTTCTTCACTTGCTGGGCGATACGGAATCGGAGCCGCTCTTCTGGGCGCTTGGTTTTGCGCTCCGCGTTGCGATCGGGGTGGTGTATTTGATCTGGCGGAGATTGCCGGTGGTGTCGTAGGGACAGCGTCGCCCCGTGACTCTGAAGGGCGAAATGGGCGATGGGTCTGACTTTCGATTCATGCGAGCCAGGCGCAACATCAACTGGCGCGGCTGTTTGAATGTATAGGGGGCTTGTTGGAAGAAGCCTCCCTGGGTTTAGAATAAACGGGTCAACAGTCGATTCACTCTAAACCCAGATAAGGAGACCTCTCATGCGAAAGTACTACGCCGTGGGTATGGATGTCCACAAGAAAACCATTTCTTACTGTGTTGTTAATGTATGCGGCGAGAGAGTCGCTGAAGGCCGTATAAATGCCAACCGGACAGAGATTGGCGATTGGGTCAAAGGTCTTCGCAGCAGCTTCCGCGGCCAGCGGGAATTTGGGATGGAGGCGACGATGTTCACTGCCTGGATTTATGATTACCTGGAGTCGCTGGGGTGCGAGGTTAAAGTTGGCTCTCCCCATAAGCTGAAGGCGATTGGGGCGGGCAAGAAGAAGAATGACCGGATGGACGCACGTGCTCTGGCCAGCCTGCTGCAATCCAATTTCTTTCCGGAGTGTTTTATGCTCCCCCGTACGCTGCGCGAACTGCGTCAGGCGTTGCGGTACCGCAACCTGCTCAAGCGCGAGTCCACGCGCTTTAAGAACAGGCTGGCCTGCTTCCTCATGGAGGTGGGCGAGGAGTATGACAGCGACAAACTGCACCAGAAGCGTTACTTCACGCACCTGATGGACAACTTGCAAGACACACCGGCGTCGGTGAAGAACCTGTTAAAGCTGGCGCGGGGCAGCGTGGAAGCCTTCGAACAGAACCAGCGGATGATTGTGCGGGAGCTGGAGAAGCACACACTGCTTTCCGAACGTGTAACTCGTCTCCAGAGTATTCGCGGGGTTGGCCCGATAACCGCACTGACGTGGGCCCTGGAGATCGGGGATCCCTGGCGCTTCTCTTCGGTTAAAAAGGCAGTCAGCTACTGCGGGCTGTGCAGCGCCCTGCGCGAGTCTGCGGGCAAGAGTACACGCGGCCCCCTGTCCAAGCAACGCAATCCCCACATTCAGTGGGTGCTCATCGAAGCGGCCAAGAAGGGCCCGACGTTCAATCCTCAGCTCAAAGAGGCCCGCGACAAGGCCCTGGCCGAGGGCGCGAACAGCAACCAGGCCACGCTGGCTGTCGCGCGAAAACTGGTGGCTTATCTGATGTGCGTCGACAAGACCCAAAAGGAATTCACAATGTTTACTAAGGCCTGAACCGCTTATCCGCGCACCTTTTTTCCGCCGGTCCTCCCGTCGACAGGACTGGGCAAGTGGAGCTTCCACGATACCCCTTGGGGCTGTTTGGAGGCCGGCGGGTTTACCCAAACTCAAACTTCGGCGAAGGCGCTCCGGCGCTCGGATGCTGCAAATGGATGTCTGGTCACGTTGATCCTATCGATCCCCGTTGGCCCATTGAGGTAAGAAGCAAGGTGCGCTCGACCATACTGTGCGTTTAACGCTTTAGAGGGTTGCCAGATGACATTGAACAAATAGGGCGGAACGACAACGCCGAACCGCCCTCATCCGTATAACCCGCCTGCTGCGGCGCTCCGGTCGCTCGCCAGCGTTGCCGTATCCTCCGGGCAGGCAAGTCTAGAATAGCATACAAGCCCAGGTATGAAGCCCAGCGGAGACGAATCTCCCATTCGTCGCTTGACAAAAACCTATCATGGATGTCCTGTCGTCCGCCGTCGCGATGTGGCTCTGTCGAGGCCACGGTTGATGCGGTGGATTCCTTCAAGAAGTCTTGTTCGCGAAGTTCGGTTTATTGTGTAGGTGCGCGCACACCTCGCACACGACAGGACAGCCCCGCCGGTTGAAGTGAGTTTCGCATGGAAGAGGCTGCTTGATCGGCTCGACGTATTCTTTTCGCATCACAGCCGCGAGGGGACGCTGTCCCTATGTGGCCCTGTCCCTGCGCTACTTCACCGAGATCATCCCGCGCACGGAGTTCATCTTGGAAGGGCCGATGCCGCTTACATTCTCCAGATCGTCGATGGTCTGGAAGGGCGTGCTCTGACGGTAGGCGATGATTTTCTGCGCGGTGGCGGGCCCGATGCCGGGGAGGCTTTCGAGTTCGGCCTGGGTCGCGGTGTTGATGTTGATCAGGCCGCCGGATGTCGCTTTAGCAGGCTTGGCGGCTGATGGTGCCTCCGGCGAGGTCGAGCCCACGGGCTCGGGTTCGTGGGTTTGTTTGTTGAACTGGTACCACGTGGAGCGGGTATAGGGTGTGGGATTGTAGGTCACCGGCGGGTCGCTGTAGGCCTGCGCGCCCTGCCGGACCAGTCGCGGCACGAGCAGGGTCGTTTGGTCGATGAGCAGGGCGGTGCGGTTGATGTCGGAGAGATCGGCGTCGTCCTTTGCGCCACCCGCGGCCTGGAGGAGATCTCGGACGCGTGCGCCCTGATCGAAGTAGTAGAGCCCTTCCTTTTCCACCGCGCCGAGGATGCCCACGCCAATGCGGGCCGGAGGCGCGGGTGGTGCGATCGCGGTCGCGGATGCCGGTGTCGCGGCGGGTGGGGAAGTCGGTTTCGCGGGCGCAGTGACCGGCGCGGAAGTTTGTGATGTCTGGGAAGCGCTGGCTGCGGGCGATGAATCGCGTGCGGCAAAGGTGTCGGGTGGTGGCGCCCCGTGGCCGCTGCCGCGCCAGATGAGCACGGCGGCACCGATGAGAATAGCCGTCGCAACGCCCAGCAGGAGCAATTGCTCGCGGATGGTCATGAGTCGGCTTAGCATGGGTGCCCCTCTTGGCTACTTGGTTCCTGCACTGCGTTGCGGATTTGAAAAAGGACTGATTCGACCGATAGGACCTATTTTGCAGCGGTCCTTTCGGTCTAATCCGTCCTGTCAGGTCAAAATCTCATGCACGACCCGGCCGTGGATATCCGTGAGGCGGAAGTCGCGGCCCTGGAATTTATAGGTCAGGCGCTCGTGGTCGATGCCGAGGATGTGGAGCATGGTCGCGTTCAGATCGTGGACGTGGACCGGATCCTTGACGATGTTGTAGGAGAAATCGTCGGTCTCGCCGTGGACGTGGCCTGGCTTCACGCCGCCGCCGGCCATCCAGATGCAGAAGTTGCGCCCGTGGTGATCGCGGCCGTAGTTGACGAGGTCGGAGCCCTGGCAGTAAACCGAGCGGCCGAATTCGCCGCCCCACACCACGAGGGTGTCCTCCAGCATGCCGCGCTGCTTCAGATCCTGCACGAGTGCCGCGGAGGGCTGGTCCGTGTCCTGGCACTGAAGGGGCAGATCGGTGGGCAGGTCGCCGTGCTGATCCCAGCCGCGGTGGAAAAGCTGAATGAAGCGCACACCGCGCTCGGCCAGACGCCGCGCGAGAAGGCAGTTGGCGGCGAAGGTGCCGGGTTTGCGCGCATCGGGGCCATACATGTCTACGATGTGGGCGGGTTCTTCCTCGATGTCCATCAAGTCCGGCACGGAGGTCTGCATGCGGTAGGCCATCTCGTACTGGGCGATGCGCGCCTCGATCTCGGGATCGCCGAAGGCGTCGTAGGCCATTTCGTTGAGCTGGCCCAAGCTGTCGAGCATGTTGCGCCGGGTGGCCGCCGTGATTCCGGGCGGGTTCGTGAGGTAGAGGACGGCGTCTTTGCCAGCGCGGAAGTTCACACCCTGGTGCTCCGAAGGGAGGAAGCCGGAGCCCCAGAGGCGTTGGAAGAGCGCCTGGGCGTTGCGCTTTGAGCTGCCGTGGGAAATGAGCACGATGTAGCCTGGCAGGTTGTCGTTGTCGCAGCCGAGACCGTAATTCAGCCACGCGCCCATGCTGGGGCGGCCTGGTTGCTGGTGGCCCGTCTGGAAGAAGGTCATGCCGGGGTCATGGTTGATCTGCTCCGTGTTCATCGTTTTGATGAGGCACATGTCATCCGCGATTTTGGAGATGTGGGGCACCAGTTCGCTCATCCAGATCCCGGACTCGCCGTTCTGCTTGAACTTGTACTTTGACGTGACGACGGGGAACTTGTCCTGTCCCGAAGTCATGCCGGTGACGCGCTGGTTGCCGCGAACGGATGCGGGCAGATCGGTGCCATGGAGCGCGTCCAACTGGGGCTTGTAGTCGAAGAGATCCTGCTGGGATGGACCTTCGGACTGGAACAGATAGATGATCCGCTTCGCCCGCGGGGCGAAGTGGGGATGGCCCAGAACGCCGCGCCCTTCCGACGCCGACTTTTGGATGGCCGAATGGGCCTGGCCCTGCATTAGAGAGGCCAGTGCGGCGGTGCCAATCCCTGCGCTGGCGCGGCCAAAGAACTGGCGCCGGGTCAGGTGCTGCATCGTCTTCTGTTCGAGGTCCATGGTGTTAACTCCGGGTATTGAATGGGTCTTATGGGTCTTATGATAAAGAATTCATTGGTTTCATGAATAGAATCTGACCAACATGCAGTCGGTATTATTCGCTCGTGACGGTTGCGACTCTACTTGCTTCGGCCTGAAAGGCCAGTGCAGCTTCCAGCCCTGGGTAACGCCCAGGGGAATGTGTAACACAAAGAATTTCTCGCCCTGTAAGGGCAGGGCAGTTTTTGGCCGGGACTGAGGTCACCGACCCACTGCGCCGCCATTTCAGGGCGAAATAGATTAGTGAGCTTTTTACCCTGGGCGCTGCCCAGGGCTGAAAGCTGCGCAGCCCCTTCGGGGCGAAATTGGACTAATGATAACGACAGGCTTTAGTTGAGGTCCTTCATTCAAGCCCATTCGAGATCATGCGCGATTCAAATTTGGCTACGGCCAAAGGCCGCGCGAAGTCCTACTGGACTCAAACGACCCGTGTCCCATGCGCCGCCATTATAAACCTAAAATAAACAAGAGTATAGCCAGCGCCGACCCCAGCAGGGGCACGATGACAGTCAGGGCGCCGACCGGCAAATAGGCTGAGCGGTGGGTTTCCCCGCAGATCGCGCGGATGGTGGTGACCACGTAGCCGTTGTGGGGCAGGGAATCGAGGCCGCCCGAGGTGATCGCGATGACCCGGTGGAGTGCCTCGGGGTCCACGCCCTGGGCCAGGTAGTGGGGGGCGAGGAGGGGCAGGGCAATGGCCTGGCCGCCGGAGGAGGACCCCGTCATCGCCACGATGACACTGATCGCGACCGCCGCGCCGATGAGTCCATTGCCGGGGATGGACGTCATGTAGACCAGGGATTCCTGGAAGGCCGGGGTGAGCTTGGCCACACTGCCGAAGCCCACGACCGCGCAAGTGTTGCTGATGGCCACGAGCGCGCCGAAGGTGGAGGCGGACATGGCGGATTCAAAGTCTTTCAAATTCTTCCAGTAAATGGCGGTGGCGCTGAAAAGGCCCACGAGCAGCGCGAGGACCAGGGAGGTGTCGCCATAACCCAGGACCACGCTCCCAACGAAGGAGGTGATGAGGACCAGCATGAGCGGCAGGAGGCCAAGGAGAGGATGGGGCAGTTTCTTGTAGTGGCGCACGGCGGCCACCTCGCCTCGATCCTCGTAGCGCTCCCCGCGCGCCTTGGCGCGTTTCAGCATCCGGTTGAACCAGAACATGCCCAGAGTCGCCATGAAGATCGCCACGATAAAGCTGACGAGCGCGCCCGCGTATTGGGTGGTGCCGAGGTGGGACATGGGCAGGAAGTTCTGGATCTCCATAGAGCCCGCCGAGGTCATGGTGAAGGTGCCCGAGCCGAAGGCCAGCGCGGCGGGAATGAAGCGGCGGGGCAGGTCGGCCTGCTTGAAGAGACTCAGGGCCATGGGGAAGACCGAGAAGGCGACGACGAAGACGCTGATGCCGCCGTACGTCAGCACGGCGCAGGCGAAGACCACGCCTGCGGCGGCGTGGCGCATGCCCAGTTTTTCCACGATGGCCTGGGCCACACTGTCGGCGGCCCCGCTGTCTTCCATGACCTTGCCGAACATGGCGCCGAGGAGGAAGACGATGAACCACTTTTTCAGGAAGTCCGCAAAGCCCGCCATGTAACCGTCGGTCAGGCTGATGACGCCCTCCGGGGCCAGCGGCGGAATCAGGGGGATGCCGCTGCAAAGCGCCACCACAAAGGCGCAGAGGGGCGCGGCGATGAGGATGTTCATGCCGCGAATCGTCAGGACTATCAGCAGGGCCAGGCCTCCGATTAGCCCGGCCATGCTTAGGGTCATGGAGGGTCCTTATGGCTTCCGAAAGAAGCCCGGTTAGATCTTCGTAATGACTTCATCCATATTCAGAATCACGCTGGCCACAGTGCTCCAGGCGGCCAGTTCCACCTTGTCGAGTTCGGCGTTGGCGGGGAAATTACCCACCTTGAGCAATTCCTCCGCGCGCCCGGGCTCCTGCTGGAAACCTGTCAACTCCTGTTCATAGAGCTGACTGAGAATAGCGAGCTCTTCGGGCTTCGCCAGGCGCGACATGGACAACTGGAAAGCGTGGTTCAAGCGCTCCTCGGGCGTGTCGCCCGCTTCCGTAATCATGCGCTCGGCCAGGAAGCGCGCAGCTTCCACGAACTGGGGGTCGTTGAGCAGCGTGAGGGCCTGGAGGGGCGTGTTGGAGCGGCTGCGCTTTACCGAACAGGTTTCGCGGTTCGGCGCGTCGAAGAGCATCATGCTGGGGGGCGGACTCGTCCGTTTCCAGAAGGTGTACATGCTGCGGCGGTGCAGATGGGTGTCGGGCCCCAGCGTGAAAATCTGGGCGGAGAAGCCGTCGCCATAAGCCACCTCTTCCCACAGGCCCATGGGCTGGTAGGGGCGCACGCTGGGGCCGCCGATCGCCTTATTCAGGAGGCCGCTCACGGCCAGCGCATTGTCTCGCACCACTTCGGCGTCCATGCGGAAGCGCGGGGCGTGGGCCAGCAGGCGGTTGGCCGAATCGAAGGCCTGGGTGTCGTCGCGGTGTTTCGAGGACTGGCGGTAGGTGGCGGACGTCACGATCAGGCGCTGAATATGACGCACGTCCCAGCCGCTTTCCATGAACTCGACCGACAGCCAGTCCAGCAGCTCGGGGTGCGAGGGCAGGTCACCCTGGGTGCCGAAGTCTTCGGTGGTCTTCACAAGTCCGGAACCGAAGTATTGCTGCCAGTAGCGGTTGATGGTTACGCGCGACATCAGGGGATGGTCGCGGCTCACCAGCCACTGGGCGAAGCCCAACCGGTTGTTCGGCGCGCCCTCGGGCAGGGGTGGCAACGCGGCGGGCGTGCCCGGTGTCACCTTCTCGCCATTCTGATCGTATTGCCCGCGGATGAGCACGAAGGTCTCGCGGGGCTCGGCCATCTCGCTCATGACCATGGAGGTGGGCAGATCTTTTTCGAAGGTGGCCTTGTCTTCCTGCACTTTGGCGAGTTGGGTGTTGAGGGCCTGCCACTCGGGCGAGTTGGCCTGGCGATAGAAGTTGCGCAGGGCCTGCTGATCGGCTTCCGTTCGCTCCCCGGGCGCTTTGGCCAGCACCGACTCTATCTGTACGGGAAACTCGCCGGTCTGCTCGTCCATCGTGCGGAAGAAGAAGCCGTAGGCGTTGCCGTAGTTCACGACCTTCATCAACAATTCGTTGTCGCCCGCCCTCAGCGTCACCGGAACTTTGTCCTGATCCGCCATCACGCCGCGCTTCGCGTTGTTGTCGTGGACCACCTGTCCGTTGAGCCAGATCTTGATGGCGTCGTTGCTGCCCACGGAGAAGGTCGTCTTGCGAGCGGTGGGGGAGACAATCTTCCGATAGAGATAGGTCGCGGCCACGCGCCCGCTCAGGTTATTCGGTACACCATCTTCATAGCCCGGAACGGCCAGTTGCCACTTCTGGCGACCATCGGGGTAGGTCGATTCCAGGTCGATTCCCGCTTCGGGGTCGTAGGCGGTTTTGTAGGCGGTGTCGCCGTCAACCGCCGTGTAGGGGCCGGCCACGTGCCACTGCTCCAGCTTCGCGCGGCCCATGGCGGGATCGGTCGTGACCGACACGCGCACCCGCGCCGCAGCATGTTGCGCAAAGCCACTTTCCTGCCGCAGGCGCACCTTGAAGAGGTTGCCCGCCGTGCTGCCGAAGGGAGCACTGGGAACAAAGACCAGCGTCCGCGCGCCGGCGACTTCATGGCCGCCCGCGCCGTAGCCGGATTCCAAGTTGCCGTCTATCGCCTTCGCGATTTCGAGGGTGGGCTGTGCATAATCCGCGTCGGCGGAAACAAAGGTCACTTTCTGATACGTCGGGGTGTCGGCGGCCGGACTAATCTCGGCCTCCAACTCCGTAAGCACGATGTTGCCCACGTCGTTGCGACCGATGCTGTTCAGGGGCTTGTCGGGCGCGGGAAGAAATTCCACGCGCAGGGCCGTGACACCAGGCTGCGTCAAATTGAAGTCGAGTTCGTAGACATCTTTCGCGGGATTCTCGCCCGTGGCGGTAACCACGCCATCCGCGGTTGTTGTGAGCGTGGAGCCACCGGTGGATGTGGCCGCCGTGGGCACGAGGGGCTGCCACTTGCCCTGGAGTTTGGTGAGGTTGGCTGCTTCCCAGGCGGCCTGGGCCGTGTCCACCTCGGGCATGGGCTTGTTCATTTCGGCCCGAAGCCGCGTGCTCTCTTCTTCGAATCGCGCCAGGCGCGCGTCCTGTTCATTTGTAGAGGCGCGCATCATGGGCACGGCGTTTCCGCTGAACCCGTCGCTGCCTTTCTCGTCGATCGTGTTGAAGAAGGCGAACATCTTGTAATATTCGGCCTGCGAGACGGGGTCGTACTTATGGTCGTGACACTGCGCGCAGGTCATGGTGAGGCCAAGCCATACGGTGCTAGTGGCTTCCACGCGATCCATCACGTACTGGGCGCGGTATTCCTCGGGGATGATGCCGCCTTCAAAATTGACCATGTGATTGCGGTTGAATCCGCTCGCCAGCTTCTGATCTTTCGTGGCATTGGGGAGGAGGTCGCCGGCAAGCTGCTCCACGGTAAATTGGTCGTAGGGCATATTATTCTTGAAGGCACGGATGACCCAGTCGCGCCAGGGCCACATGAAGCGCTCGTTGTCGATATGGTAGCCGTTCGTGTCGGAATAACGCGCGCCATCGAGCCAGAAGCGGGTCATGTGCTCGGCGTGTTCGTCGGATTGAAGCAGCCGGTCGACGAGTTGCTCGTAGGCGTCCGCTTGCGGATCGGCCAGGAAAGCCTCCACATCTTCAATGGTCGGGGGAAGGCCGGTCAGATCCAGATAGAGACGCCGCACGAGGGTGCGCTTATCGGCCTCGGGCGAAGGCGAGACGCCGTGGGCCTCCAGCGGAGCGAGCACAAAACTGTCGATCGGGTTCTTGACCCAGGCCGCATTGTTCACCGCGGGCGTGGCGGGGCGTTTGATGGGTTGGAAGGACCAGTGCTCCTCCCATGGCGCGCCCTCCGCAATCCAGCGGGTAAGCAGGGCGACCTCCGCTTCGCTTAATTCTTTCTTGATCGACGCGGGCGGCATGCGGTCGTCCGCATCGGCCGTGGTGATGCGGGCGATCAGGCTGCTGGCGGCAGGATCGCCCGGCACAACGGCCCGGCTGCCCGACGCAAGGGTGGCCAGCATGCCCGCCTGGGTGTCCAGGCGCAGATCGGCCTTGCGCTTCTTCGAATCCTGCCCGTGGCACTGGAAGCACTTGCTCGCGAGAATCGGCCGGATGTCGCGGTTGAACTTGACAGGTTCCTCCGCCAGGGAGGCGGTGGTGGCCAACACACCGCAACCTAAGACCAGGCTCAATCGAAACAAGGAGATAAAGACAGTATTTTTCATGTTATGGACACCTCAACCGCAATTATTTCAAAACAGGGCCGATGAGTCAACGTGACCAGCGCGCTCGGGTGTCAAGAGTTTACCGGGCGGGTCTATGCGGCTCGTATGGGTAGCGCGCTGTCAACTGTCAACTGGCCCTTGCCTTCCGCCGCCATCTCTGCCAGAATGAACCGTTGTACAGTGTTGGGTAACAGGAGTGAGCACCATGTTCCGACTAGACGCGGAAAAGCGAGTCCATTTTTGCGACGGGATGTCCCGACGTGATTTCCTTCACGCGGGAGCCCTTTCTTATCTCGGGCTCTCCATGCCGGGCTTCCTGCAGGCGAAGGCCCACGGCCTGGTGGACGACACGAAAGATCGCAACTGCATCTTTCTCTTCCTCGTGGGCGGTCCGAGCCAGTTAGACACCTTCGATATGAAGCCGGACGCCCCGGCGGAGATTCGCGGGCCCTACAAGCCGATCCGGACGAATTGTCCAGACATCCAGATCTCGGAGATCTTCCCGAACGTCGCCAGGCACGCGGATAAGTTTTCCATCATCCGCAGCATGTACCACACGGCCACGGGGGTCCACGATACGGGCCACCAGATGATGCAGACCGGGCGCTTGTTCCTTAATGGATTAGAGCAGCCGAACGCCGGTTGCGTGTTGGGCTATCTCAAGGGCGGCAAGAACGACATGCCCGCCCACGTGCTCATGCCCCGGCCCATCGGCCCCACGGGCGGCAACATGCCCCATGGTCAAACGGCGGGATTCCTCGGCAAGACCTATGACCCCTTCGTGCTGAACGCCGATCCGAGCCTGCCCGATTTCAAGGTGCCCGATCTCTTGCCGCCGAATTACATTTCCGCCATGCGCCTTCAGCGGCGTCAATCGCTCCGCTCCATGGTGGATCAATCTGTGCGCCAGCTCGATACGAATCCCGACGCGCGCCTGCTCGACGACAGCTTCAATCAGGCCTACACGCTCATGTCCTCCGAGGCCGCGCGGGAAGCCTTTGACATCAATCAGGAAAGCGCCGAGACCCGCGACAAGTATGGCCGCAATAAATTTGGTCAGAGCTGCCTCCTCGCGCGGCGACTCGTGGAGCGCGGCGTGCGCTTCGTGACCGTGAACATGTTTGAGACCGTCTTCAACGAGATCACGTGGGACATCCACGGCTCCGCGCCCTTCAGCCCCATCGAGTGCTACGAGAATCTTGTCGGCCCAATGTTCGACAAGGCTTACGCGTCGTTGCTCGAAGAACTCAAGGGAAGCGGACTGCTCGAAAATACCATGGTCGTCGCCATGGGCGAATTCGGCCGCACCCCGAAGGTGAACCCTGCGGGCGGGCGCGATCACTGGCCCCAGGCCTGGTCCGTGCTCATGGCGGGCGGCGGCGTCCAGGGTGGGCGGGTCATCGGCGCGACGGACAGCATCGGTGCGTACCCGGTGGATCGCCCCGTGACCCCGGCGCAGTTGATTGCGACGGTTTATCACAGCCTGGGTGTGAATCTGGAGACGGAGTTGCCCTCGCCAGGATCGCGCCCCGTGCCTGTGGTGGATTTTGGAACGGAGCCGGTGTTGGAGTTGTTTTAGGAAACGGGAGCGCGGGTTTTCCTACCCGCGTGTCGTGCACCAAAGGTGCTCGACGTACACGGACTGGAAAGTCCGTGCTCCCGCTTGACGATATTTTTAAATTGGATAGCGTTCACGAATTTCGAGCGTCTCTCATCTGACGGGAAAGCCTCAATGCTCTCATTCCGATTAACTTCATGGT
>JBHEKR010000415.1:0-18644 GCA_041859365.1 Candidatus Hydrogenedentales bacterium | reverse complement strand
CCGCTGGCAGTAACCCATAAAGCTGGACCGCAAATTTAGGTAAATTCTCGCAAATTGAATATGAAGAAAACGAAAGAGATTTGAACCGCGAATGAACGCGAATGGACGCGAATACCCAATGGCCTTGGACGAAAAGATGCTGACCACGGAGAGCACGAAGGCACGGAGAAGATAAATGAGAGAGGAGAGTTGGAGAGAATCTTTCGAATGTACGCGTACCGTGACTCGGTGCCGGTGCATTCAATCCTCCTCTTTTTCTCCGCGCCTCCGTGTCTCCGTGGTCCAAATACTTTGGTTACGGCCAACGGCTGCGCTAAGTCCATTCGTGGTTCAGGTTCTTTCTCAGTCTATGTGCACAAACTCATTCGCATTAAACAGCACGCGGCACAACGCGGCGAGACCCTGCTTTTCCGCCAATGTCTGTAATGCAGCGGATTCACTCTCAACCGGTTCGCGCCCGAAGGCGATTCGAAATGCATGACGCATCTGGGAAGATAGATCCGCGCTGGCCTCGCGCTTCACACGCTCGGCGAAGTAGCCCGCCTGCTTGAGCATGAATTCGTTGTTCAGCAGCGAAAGGGATTGCAGCGCCGTGGTGGTGGTCATGCGTGCGGGGGTGAGCACGGCGGGGTTCGGGCAGTCCAGCGTGGTCATGAAGGGCTCCGGCGAACTCCGGATCACGAAGCGATAAATGCTCCTGCGCCACAATTCCGGTGCGTCGGCGGTGATGTAGGTGTACTTCGGCGCGTAGTCCTCCTCCATGGTGAAATCGCGGTAGCCGGGGCCGAATTGCGCGGGGTTCAAGGTGCCCGCGGTCGCGAGGATGGCGTCGCGCAGGGCCTCGGCGGGGAGTCGTCGCGGATTCATGCGCCAGAGGAGGCGATTGTCCGCATCCACCTCGCGCGGGTCCGCGAAGCCCGCAGGCGTGTCGCCGTTGAGTCTGCTCTCCTGGCGATAGGCCTGGCTGGTTAGGATGATCCGGTGCATGGCCTTCGTGGACCAGCCCTCCGCCTGCAATTGCTTTGCGAGCCAGTCGAGCAATTCGGGGTGGGAGGGACGACCCCCGCCGAAGCCGAAGTCGCTGGGTGTATCCACGATACCCTTGCCGAAGTGGTAGTGCCAGAGGCGATTGACCCAGACCCGGGGCGTGAGGGGATTGTCCGGGTGGGTGATCCATTGCGCGAGGCGCACGCGCCGCTCGCCCTCGCTCAGGGTATCGTCGCCGAGATCGGCGGTGAGCATGGGCAGGCACGAAAGGGCGCCCGGTGTGACGGCGTCGCCGGGTGATTCGGTGCTGCCGCGCAGGAGCACGTGGGTTGCGGGAATTTCTTTTGCGCGGGTCGCATAGACGAGGTCCGGCTTGGCATCGGGCGGGTAGTTCGCCAGGAGTTGGGCGCGCTCTTCTTGAAGAGACGTGCGCTGTGCCCGTTGCTCCGGGCTCAGTTGTGCGTCGTCTCCGATGGGGATAATGCGCGGATTGCCGAAGAAGACCTGATCCGAGCTCAGCCCATCGCCGCCGTCCGTCGCGATGAGGGTGAGAAATCGTTCGGAGGTCGCAATATCGAACTCGATGGGGAGCGGGCCGTCCTTCGTGCCGAAGCCACGTCGCACCGCGCGCAACGCGCCGTCAACATAGATGAAGAAATCGGCTCGCGTGGTAACCGCGCCGCCGCCATAGCCCGCGACGGCGCGGAAGCGAAACACGCCGCCGTGGCCGCCCGCGCGGATCGCGTCGAGATCGAAGGTGATGCCCTTGTTCGCATGGAAGCCCAGGAGCGTGTTGGGCGCCGTCGCATAGTCCGTCTCGCCCAGCGTGCTGGAGGCCTGGAGACTCACCTTGCCATTGAGTATGTAGTCCCAGGTCAGTGCGGTGGTGTCGGGCAGATCGTGGACCTGGATGCCCGTGGAGGTTATGGTAACGGATTGCCCCGCGCCGCCATCGGGCACGAACACGCCATCCACAGCGGCGATCTCCGGCACGGGCAGGTACAGATTGGGTGTAGACTCGACCCCCTGTGCCATGGTCGAGATCGCGGCACCGGTTTGGGTGTTGATCCCGGCGGGGTAGGGCTTGCCGGTGCCATAGCCATTGCCGCCCGCGATGAGGTCCGACAGGTCGATGGGCTTTGCGCCCAGGGCATCGAGTTCGCGCTGGATGGCGGCCACGCGCACCTGGGCCGCGTCCCACGCCGGGGCCACGCTGCGATCGCCCCGGGTCGTGCCCGCAAAGACGGCCGACACCCGGTAGTAATCCTTCTGGGGAATGGGATCGAGCTTATGATCGTGACAACGCGCGCAATTCGCCGTGAGGCCCATGGTGGCCGTGATGGTCGTGGTGACCATATCGTCCAGGTCGTCCGCCCGCGCCATGCGCTTGAGGGAAGCGTTGACGGTCTCGTCCTGGCCCACCATGTCCCAGGGGCCCGCCGCGAGAAAGCCCGTAGCGATCACGGCCTCGGGCGATTCCGGCTGGATCACATCGCCCGCGATCTGGTCGCGCAGGAATTGATCGTAGGGCTTGTCTTCATTGAAGGCGCGAATGACATAGTCGCGGTAGCGCCAGGCGTTGTCCCGCGGACGATCCCGCTCGAAGCCGTGGGTGTCGGCGTAATGGGCGATGTCGAGCCAGTGGCGGGCCCAGCGCTCGCCGTAGTGGGGCGAAGCGAGGAGTGCGTCCACAAGGCGCGCGTAGGCATCGGGACGTGGGTCGGCGGCGAAGGCCTCGATGGCCTCGATGGTGGGCGGCAGGCCCAGCAGATCGAAGTAGAGGCGACGGATGAGCGTTCGGCGATCTGCCTCGGGCGCAGGGACCAGGTTGTTTTCCGAAAGCTTCGTGAAAAGGAATCGGTCGATGGCATTTGCTTGCCACGCCTCAGGTGCGTTCGGTACTTCGGGCGGTGCGGCTTCCGCAAGGGGCTGCAGGGACCACCACGACGTGTCCGCTCTTGAGGGCTCCTTCAACACTACGCCCTCCGGCCATGGCGCACCATCCGCGATCCACTGGCGGAGGTGTCCCACTTCTTCCGCTGTCAGCGGCGCGCCTTTCTTCGGCATTTCGGGGGCTTCGCCGTTTGGACCGGGCAGGATGACTTCGAGTAGGCGACTGGCCGTGGGGTCACCGGGCGTGATGGTGCCACTGGCCATGAGCTCGCTCCGCGTGGCCAGGGAGAGGTCGCCCTTGAGGATGTTGGGCTGATGACATTCGAGGCAATGGGCCTGGAGCAGGGGCGCGACGTGGTCGGAGAAAGTGTCGGCGTTGGCGGCAGGCGATAGGCTAACGAAGCAGAGGGCCAGCACGAGGGCACTGGCTGGGCGTGGCGCTTTATGTAGACGCAGGAAATTCATAGGCATCATTATCCACGAAGACGCCGAGAAATGGTAGTTGGGTGTGTAAGGCGAACGCGCTTCTTGATGTATAGTTTTGTGCACGGCAGGACACCGATCAGCCGTTGGCCGCAACCAATGTATTTTGACCACGGAGACACGGAGGCACGGAGAAAAAGAGGAGTGCAAAGGTGACAGCACCGTGTCACGGTGTGCTTACGTTCGAAAAGGTCTCTCCCATTTTCTTCCTCTCATCTATCTTCTCCGTGCCTTCGTGCGCTCCGTGGTCAGTATTCATTTAGTTGAGCGGGCAAGAGCACAGGAAATGGTTCATTCGCCACGTTGCACTGTAATTCACTTTTTCGTAGCGACTTGCGACTGGCAGTAGAAACTACCTTGTGGAAAAGACAAGATGTTGCGGGTAGTGGTACGGAGATTCTCAAAAATGTAGCCCTGAAGGCCCCACAGCGTAGATCCTGCGCGATTGGATGGAGTGTAGAACTCTATCGGGGTCCGTGGCAACGAGGATGATAGTGTGGGGCGAAATTATACTGGCGTAAATCAGGCGCCAGGTGTAGAATTTCCAGAGACTTCACCCCGCTACCTTATCCGCTAAGGGGCGAGCGTGGAGGAAGTATGGCAATCCAGCGAGGGAGCAACGCCATGTCGAACACGGGCCAGTCCATCGGGGGCGATTCCAACACGTCCCGCCGCAAATTCATCAAAGTCGCCGCGGCGGCTGCATCAGTGGCGGTTGCCCCGGCGGCGGGCGCGGGGGTCTACAAGTCCATCCTCCCGGCGACGGTGCTCGGTGCAAATGAGAAGATTCGCACCGGCCACATCGGCGAGTGGGGCGGAGGCACTGGCATGTGCGGGATGGGTAGCGCTGACCTTGTTTTCGTCATGAAGCGCATGGACATGGAGCCGATCGCCGTCTGCGACATGTATCCAAAGAATGTACAACGAATGGGTGCTATGGCGCGAAGAAAGCCGGGCATCAACCCGACGGAGCACCACGATTTTCGCGAGGTGATCGACAACAAGGACGTAGATGCGGTCATCATCGCCATGCCGGATCACTGGCACGCGCTGTGCACCCTCTACGCGGCGGACGCGGGCAAGGCGATCTATTGTGAATCGCCAGCCGCCACTACGATTGAAGAAGGCCAGGCGATGGTGGATGCCGTGCGGCGCAACAAGGTGGTCTTTCAAGGGGGGCTGATGCAGCGGAGCGGACCGCACTTCCGGGAAGCGGTCCAAATGATTCGTTCGGGCTACATTGGCAAGGTCCACCGCGTAGAGACCTGGTACAATAATAATGAGTCCATCGCCGGGATGGGCCCGGGCGTGGACGATATCGCCAAGTATCCCGACTGCGATTGGGTACTTCAACAGGGCTGGGTGGAGCATGCGCCGTTCAATACGAATCGATGGACGCCCTACTACCGTAATTTTCTCGAATACTCTGGCGGAGCCCTCACGGGATGGGGCGCTCACCTGCTGGACGTTGGTTTGTGGGCCATGGAACGTGAAGATGTGAAGCCGACGCTCCAGCCTCAATTCGTAGTAGCCAATGGGGGCAAGTGGGTCATCCAGGACAATCGCACCACGCCGGACACGCTGGATGTTTTCTACACCTTCGACGACTTCACAATGAGTTTCGCCCACCGGGCATGGAACGAGCATCGGCGCGAGGGCGATAAGGGCCTTGGCACCCTGTTTCACGGTACCCTTGGCAGCCTTCAGGTGACACGCGACGGCTATCAAGTCTGGGCAACGGAAAACAATGCGACCGACGGGAAGCCCACGCTGGTGGAGAAGACGGGCAATGGCTCACAGCTCAATGAGCCCCACTGGCAGAACTTTGCCGACTGTATTCGTTCCGGCCAGGACCCGGTGGCGAGTGTCGAAGTGCTCCACAGCACCTCGCGATTGTGCCACATGGGCACCTGCTCCTACGTGGCCGACGGCGAGAAGCTGGGCTGGGATGTCGCCTCGCAGCGCTTCACGGGGGAGAACTCCGAGGCCATGGCGAAGGCCAACGCTTGGGCCCATCGCGAATACAAAAATGGCTGGAGTCTGAAAGCGCCATACTACCGCGCGTGAGTCCGCCCGGTGGAAATGCAACAGGCGGGCGATTACTCGCCCGCCTGTGCGGAAACTCGTTGGGAAACGTATCAGGCCTTCGGATCGGGGCCGTACTGATTGTCGCCCTTGGTGCCTTCGATGCAGAAGAAGATCAGCAGCACGATCGCACCAATAAAAGGTACAAACGCGATCAACAGCCACCAGCCAGTGCGGTCCGTGTCGTGGAGACGTCGCAGGCCCACGGCGATGGAAGGCAGTAGTACTGCGAGGTTGTACAGACCGCTCAAGACACCCGGCAGACCGATGATGCTTTCAACGATGGTCAGCCCAATGACAACCCCAAGGTTGATCAGCCAGAACATCCAAAGTTCGGTTCGGCGGGCGCGTCCGCTGAATCCCGTGTAGTTCTTCAATACGTCCAGATACCAATGCATAGCCACAATTCTCCTCAATCCCCTGTGGTGCGTCAGACCGCGAATGGGGTAATCCGCAGACTGGTGTCCGTTCGCTCCAATCCGCGGCGCGGGCCGGAGTCAATAGCGGCTTGGACCAAAGGCTTAGATTAGGGAATCGGGCCTGACTATTGCAAGGCACAAATGTCTCCAAGGCTTGCCGAAGACCGGGCGTGTCTTGATGCGGCACTGCTTGCCGACGTTGGCGTCCTGTGCTAGACTGCGCCCGCCGTGGGTGCCGCGTCCGGGAGCACGCGCGCCGACGGTCGGTCAAATTCGCGGATCTGAACCTGTGCAATTCAATTCCCTCCAGTACATCCTGTTCCTTCCCCTGATCGCGGTGGGCTACTTTGCGCTCCCCCAGCGGTGGCGATGGGCCTGGCTCCTGGCGGGGAGTTACTACTTCTACGCCTGCTGGAACCCGGCTTATCTTCTGTTGCTGCTGGCATCGACGATCGTGGATTATTGCGTCGGACTTTCGCTCGGGCGAATGGACCGCCCCGCCGCGCGAACCGCCGTGTTGCTATGCAGTCTCGCCCTGAATCAGGGGCTTCTCTTTACCTTCAAGTACTTCAACTTTTTCAGCGAATCCCTCGCATTTCTCTCCGGATTGATCGGGAATCGTGAGCTACTGCCCTATCACCTTGACGTACTCCTGCCTGCGGGCATTTCCTTCTATACATTTCAGACGTTAGCCTACACGATAGATGTCTATCGACGGGAATGTCCGGCGGAGAAGCATCTGGGGCGCTTCGCGCTTTATGTGGCCTTTTTCCCCCAGCTTGTGGCGGGGCCCATCGAGCGCGCGGCGCATTTGCTGCCCCAGTTCTGCGAGCGACACCACTGGGACTACGGGCGCTCGGTGTCGGGTCTGCGCCTGATCCTGTGGGGGCTTTTCAAGAAAATGGTGGTGGCGGATCGCATGGCCCTCATTGCGGGGAGTGTCTATGGAGAGGCCGAAGCGCCGGCGGGAATCTTTGTGGTCATCGGCACCGTGGCCTTTGCCTTTCAGATCTACTGCGACTTCAGCGCATATTCCGATATCGCAGTGGGTTCGGCGCGCATCCTCGGCATCAATCTCATGCTCAACTTCAACCGGCCCTATGCCGCCCTGTCCATCCGCGATTTCTGGCGGCGCTGGCATATTTCCTTGTCCATCTGGTTTCGCGACTATGTCTACATGCCCCTGGGCGGCGGTCGTGTCTCGGGGCTGCGGTGGGTGCGCAATATTGCGGTGGTTTTTCTCCTCAGCGGGCTCTGGCACGGCGCCGAATGGACCTTTGTATGCTGGGGAGCGCTCCACGCGCTCTACTACTTCGCGGGTGAAGCTTTTGCCAGGTTTCGGGGACCGGGAAACGACGGCGCGTTGCGCGTGCTGGTGAATCGCGTCACGATCTTCAGCCTGGTCTGTTTCGCGTGGATTTTCTTCCGGGCCACATCGCTGGCGCATGCGATGGACCTCGTGTCCGCGCTGCCCACGGGGTGGTTCGATCCGGCATTGCTGGCGGAGCAATGGGAAGCCTTTACCCTGGCCAATCCGGTGTCCAGTTTGCTGCTGGGGCTGTCCGCGCTCGCGGGTATGCTCCTGTTGGAAGGCTCACAGGCGGCGAACCAGGCCCCGCGCCCTTTTCAGAGTCCGTATGGAATCGTGCGGTGGTTCACCTACGCCGCCACCCTGTTTCTGATTTTTGCACTGGGAGGGTACCATGAAATTCCTTTCATCTACTTCCAGTTCTGAGTGGGCCGTGCCCCTGCGCATCGGCGTACGGCTGGCGGTGCTGGTGGGACTGGTCACTGGGCTGTGGATTGCATTTGCGCTCACGATGGGGCTCGCGGAGCCCGAGCCCTTTCTCGGTGTGCTGGATGGGGCGGCAGAAGCGCGGCCGGACCTGCTGCTCATGGGGGACAGCACCCTGTTCTGGCGCGGGCCCGACGAGAAGGATTCCCTCAGTCTGGAGGACGCGGTTGCGGCGGCCTATCCAGCGCTGAAGGTGAGTTCTATCTCCGAAGCGGCCCTGACGCTGGACATGATGGAGGCAAGCTGGCGCTATCTCCGTGCGCGAGGGGCCGCGCCGCGTGTGGCGGTGGTGGTGGTGAATCTCCGCTCCTTTTCTCCCACGTGGTACGAGCGCCCTGACAGCTACACCGAGAAAGTGCTCCATCAGTTGACGTGGGATTCCCGCATGGTTCGGGCGCTCTATCGGCCGCTGGTGGAGTTTGACGTGTTGAATAAGAAGGCGCTCAAGATTGACGAGTACTACCGCATGCTGCGCCGCCATTTGCATGCGGCGCCCGCGGGCTTTGGGTTGGATGGCGAATCCGCTTCTGACGCGACCGGCCAAAAGCTCAGCGCGCGCGCGTCCTACTATCTTTGCTATGGCCTGCCGATACCGGAGGAGCATCCCCTCTTGCGCGCCATGGGGGGCCTGGTGAATGAACTGCGGGCCGACGGTGTTAGGGTGGTGCTGTACATTACGCCGGTGGACCGGGAGCGCGGGGGGGCGGAGTTCGGCGAAGGGATAGTGTCCGTCATCGACGGAAATCGGGAGGTGGTGAAAAGGGCCATCGCGGCCGCACTTGCGAAAGACCAGGGTTTAGGACTGCTGGACCGGGCGGATACGGCCCCGACGGAGGGCTTTCTGGATCACGGCGGTGCGCCCAACGAGCACTTGACGGCGGCAGGCCGGGAGCGGCTCTGGGCGGACCTCAAGCCTGTTGTGGATCGGCTTCTGGCGGAGTAGGGGGTGAGGGGGGGGACTCACATCTCGTCGAGGGCTTCCAGACGCCCCTCCAGCACGGCGACGATGGGCCGGGTCACTTCAATGCGGCCAAAGATGATTTTGGCGCTGGCGGTCATGGGGATGGCGAGGAGCATCCCGGCGAACCCCCAGAGGATACCCCAGAATATGAGGGACATGAGCACGACGACGGGGTGGAGTCCGAGGGTGTCGCCCATAATCTTGGGTTCGAGGACGCTGCCGATGGTGAACTGAATCATAAGCGGCAGGAGAAGCGCGAGGGCTACCGTAACCATGCTGACGTCGGGCGTGAGGAGCACGAATGGCAGGGGGAGCAGGGTGGCGACGACCGACCCGAGGTTGGGGATGAAATTCAGGATAAAGGCGAAGGCCCCAAAGGACATGGCAAAGCGTACCCCGAGAAATTGCAGAACCAGGTACACGAGAAAGCCGGTAAGCATCGAGGAAAGGAGCTTGATGACGATGTACTTCTGCACGCGCTTTTCGATTTCGCCGATGATGCCTCTTGCGGAGCGATGTTGTGTCGTGCTTCCCATCAGGAGAAAGGCGGCAAACAGCAGTACCAGGAAGCCATTCGACAGGAGGGACAGGACGCCCGAGGACAGGCGGCGGGCCAGGCCGTTGATCGTGCCCTCCGGGAGCAACTGGGAGGCGTGGAAGGTACCCACGGGGTCTCCCGCGCCGGAGATGCCATCCACCTGAACCGGTCGGGTTGGCACCGGCGCACCTGCCAGGTAAAGCAGGGCCTTGAACGGGCCGGAGTTCTCCGCGTCGCTCAGCAGGCGCGAGATCTGGGCTTCATAGATGCTTGCGCTGTTGGCGAACTGCCCCACCGACACGGAGACGAAAGCGGCTATGGCAATCACGATGAGACTGCCGCCGAGGAAGGTGAAAAACAACGCAATAGGCCGGTTGATGCGCAGTTTCCGCATCATGAACTCCACGACCGGTACCAGCAGGAGCGAAAGAAACGCGGCAAGTATGAAGGGGACAAGCACAATACGAAGGAGGTGGAGCGCAACGGCAACCGCGATAATGGTAAGCGTCGCCAGACATACGGTCTGGATGCGCGCTTCGTATTCGCCCTTCTTGCTCATGGGTGCGTCATGCCTCCCGCCTGTCGTGGTCCAGGCGCTCTAATCTGTTCGGGACGTGGGAATTCCCACCCGTCGCAGTATAGCACGGCAACCCATTCCGCGATCCCATCGCCCTAGCGGGTGACATCACATCGCGGAAGCGCGTAGCGCACGCGCTTTTCCTCCAGAATCACAATTCCACGGGCCACCAGTTCGGCGACGATAGCCTTACTTTCCCCGGGTTCAAGCTGCGTTGAGAGAGCAAGCGAAATGGAACGGGTCAATGTCTTCAATCGCTGTGGTTTCACCCCTGGATGTTGGGCGAGCTTCTCAATCGCCGTTTCCACAAGCGCACTGAACCGATCCACCCTGTAAATGGGGAGCCCGGGAATTTCCGTTAAATCGCGAACCCGCTTTATCATCACGGGACGTTCAAAGCGTTCGTTCAGGTGGTTGATGAGGGGATCAAAGCCCCGGTCCTTCGTGACGATGTAGAACCGCGCGCCGGGCATCGTGCTCGCCAGCTCGCCCGCGTAAAAGGCAATATGGAAGTCGAGGGCATTGGGACCTTTGCCCGTCATACGAACATACTCCGCCCGCGTGCCCATTCGCTGCATGGCGGCGGCTGTATTCAATGAGATCTTCGCCTGATTCTCTCCCGTGAACACGATTACGCGAAAGGGAAGATCCACCAGGACCTCCAGGTTGTCCGGCTGGGTATTCTCCAAATCGACGAGCACTACCCCTTCGGTCCGGGCCACTTCGCGAGGGGCGGCTGCAACTGCGGAGGCGATTGCGGGTGCCGAAACACGATCACGAACCTCGACTACACCGGAATTGGCAAAATCAAGTAGATAGAGCTGGTGATGTTCCGAAGCCGACGACTCATCCGCCGAGCTTCGCGTGGGCTTGCGCGCCATGGCAAAGACTTTCTCAATTCGCCCCACTCGTTTTTGAAGCAGGAGTGTAGCGCGCCTCCCTCGTTTGATGCCACCTGCAGCCACAGGGTGGTCCCCGAAAACCGCTTTCTCCCCGCCAAACAATTGCAATTAAAGGACTTCAATCGATACAATACCCGCTTGTGCCGCGCCCTCTCCCTGGGCAGCGCGCCTTTTCCCCTATCGAGTGAAAACAGGAGTTTATCGTGGACAAGCTGGTCAGCCTTTGCAAGCGTAAGGGATTTATCTTTCAATCGAGCGGTATCTACGGCGGCGTAAATGGCTGCTGGGATTTCGGCCCCCTGGGTGTCGAACTAAAGCGAAACCTGAAAGATGACTGGTGGTACAACTTTGTCCAGACCCGCGATGACATCGTCGGGCTCGATGCGAGCATCATCATGCACCCCGAAGTCTGGGTGGCGTCGGGCCACGTGGAAGCCTTCCACGATGTGGTGGTGGACTGCAAGGAGTGCAAGCATCGCTTCCGCGAAGACCATCTGGAATCCAAGAAATGCCCCGATTGCGGCGGTGAATTGACCGAACCGAAAAAGTTCAACAGTATGCTTCGCACCCAGCTCGGCGTGAGCGAGGACACGGCGGTCAACACCTACCTGCGCCCCGAGACCTGCCAGTCGATTTTCGTGGACTTCAAGGAGGTCTATTCCTCCACCCGCTGCCAGATCCCCTTCGGCATTGCGCAGGTGGGCAAGAGCTTCCGCAACGAAGTGAATCCCCGTAATTTCATCTTCCGCAGCCGCGAGTTCGAGCAGATGGAAATCGAGTTCTTCTGCAAGGAAGAGACCGAAGAGATCTGGTTCGAGAAGTGGCAGGAGGCCATCTGGAGCTGGTACCTGCGCCTGGGCATTCCCGAAGACAAGCTTCGCTGGTACGAGCACCCGAAGGAGAGCCTGGCGCACTACTCCAAGCGCACGGTCGATGTGGAATATGAATTCCCCTTCGGCTGGGGCGAACTTCAGGGCCTGGCCAACCGTGGCACCTTCGACCTGAACGCCCACTCCAAGCACTCGGGCAAGGACCTGTCCTTCTTTGATCAAGTGAAGAACGAGCGATTCGTGCCCACCGTGCTGGAGCCCTCCGCCGGCGCCGACCGCACGACCTTGGCCGTGCTTTGCTCGGCCTACCACGAGGACGAAGTGGATGGCGAGACGCGCGTGGTGATGCGCCTTGCGCCGAAACTGGCCCCGATCAAGGCGGCGATTCTGCCGCTGGTGAAGAAAGACGGCCTTGCGGAGATCGCCGAAAACCTCGAAAAGAAGCTCCGGCGCAAGTTCAACACCTACTACGATCAGGCGGGCGCCATCGGTAGGCGCTACCGTCGGCAGGACGAAATTGGCACGCCTTTCTGCATCTGCGTGGACTACGACACGAAGGAAGACAACACCGTCACTATCCGTGAGCGCGACAGCATGGAGCAGATTCGTATCCCGATTGACGACGTGGCGGCCTATATCGCGCCGAAGGTTTCCTTCGACCACGAGGCGTAGATTTATTCAAGAGCATTTTATTACCGTGCTGGAATGCGCATTTTGGGTATAATGTGTGGGAGGCGAGCGTTAGTTCGCCTCCCGCCGTCCATCCAATTTCGGAGTGCGAAACATGACCCTCAGAGAAGCGGTTCACGAATCGATTGATCAACTCGACAACGATGCTTTGTCTGTGGTTTACGAGCAGATCAAGTTGTTGCAAATATCGCCTGGCGAGAGCCCAAGCCCCGAACGAATTCCCACGATTGAAGAAGTTTGGGCACTAACAAGTTCCGACAAATCGAGTTGGAGCGATGCGGTCATCGAAGATAGAGAAGACCGGTTTTGATCTACTTTGTTGACACTTCGGCGTTGACAAAGATCTACCATCCCGAAACGGGCTTTGAAACCATGCGCTCCCTCTATTTTGGGATGGACGAGATTTGGATCTCGGAACTGACACGCGTGGAGTTTGCTTCGGCGATTCGGAAGATACTGCTCAATGGAGAGATCAGCTCTGAAGGGCATCGAGTGACCTATGAACGGTTCAGGGGAGACCTGAAATCACGCTTCAGATTACTCCCACTGACAACCGCCGTACTGACAGGCGCTCAAGGAATGCTTGGTCCTGACGGTGTAAGCGTGCCGTTTCGCGCTCTGGACGCGATCCAGTATGCAACGTTCAGTTTATTGTGCCCACCTGATGCCGTTTTCGTCTGTTCAGACAAGCGCCTGACAATCATCGCCAACAATGAGGGGCGAATCACGTTGGATCCCACAGAAGACGTCTTATGATAGGAAGATTATCTCGGGCAGCCACACCTACGTGCACTAAACTTGGGCCGTTGTGAAAAAGAAACTCGTCAAGAAAAAGAAGCGCTCCCAGGTCCGTACCCGCAACTGGGACGAGGCTCACGAAACCGCGTTCACCCATGATCGCGTGCGGCACCGTCGCGCCCAGTCGGCCATCTCTGATATGGCCGTTGAGCTTCAATCCCTGCCGACGGATTTCGTTCCCAACGCACTTGTTATCTCCCATTCTAAGAAGTGGGCCTTTGTGCTCATGGATGGCGAAGAAGAGCTCTGTCTGATCGACGAACGCCTCAAAGAGGGCGGGGCCACCCTCATCGCGCCGGGGGACAACGTCCTCGTGGAGCATGAAGAGGAGAAGTTGGTCGTCCGGGGCGTTGGGCCGCGTCGCACACGCCTGAGCCGTCCCGGTCACGAGCACGACCGGCTGGACGAGCAGATCTTCGCGGCAAACATCGATCTCCTGGTCATCGTGACCGCCGCCGCCGATCCGCCTTTCCGACCCGGTCTGGTGGACCGCTACCTCATTGCCGCCGAAGTGGGTGGCGTGGAATGCGTCATCTGCGTCAATAAAATGGACCTGATCGAAGATGAAGAGCCTCCGGAACTCGCGGACTACGAGCGCCTGGGCTTCCGCGTCGTTCGCACCAGTTGCGAATCGGGTCGGGGTCTGGATGATCTCCGGGCGCTCTTGTCCGGCAAGCTGAGCATCCTTTCCGGCCACAGTGGCGTGGGGAAGTCCTCGCTGCTGAATGCGCTGGATAGCGATCTCGAAGTCCACACCCAGCAGGTCAGCGGCGTGTCTCATCGCGGTCGCCACACCACCACGGCCTCGCGCCTCTACGAACTTGAGGGCGACGTCCGTATCATCGACACGCCGGGCATCCGCGCTTTGGGCGTGTGGGGCGTTACGCCGCAGGAAGTGGCCTGGTTTTACCCCGACCTTGCCGCCCTGGGCATGCAATGCCGCTTCCGCGATTGCAGCCACACCCACGAGCCCGACTGCGCCGTGGAGAAAGCGGTGAACGCCGGTGAGCTCCTGCCTTGGCGCTATGAGTCCTATCTCCGCATCCGCATGAGCATGGAAGACGAGCAGAACGGCCCCTTCGGCGACAAGTACAGCAGCAAGCCTTCGGACTACTGAGGGGACTGACGATATCGACCTCGCGTCTTGTCGTCCACCCAATCGGAAACTCTCCCCCCTTATAAACGTGATAACCACCACGTTTCCTCATGGGTACCGCCACCCGCTTCACAGGTCGCTGGAGCGCGTGCGCGGCGGAGTCACCTTGGGCGCGGGAGGCAGTCCCCGGAACTTCCCGATTGGCACGTGCTGAGTGCTTTTCATTGAAAACTATTCCAAAATAAGCAGAATACAAATATTGTGTTCCAATACGGACCAATCTCTGTACTTTCTGTCCGAAAATACAACTATATAGACAGAAGTCAAGAGTGAGGCTTCGAAGGTAGTCGGATTGGATACTTCGGAGAGAGCGAAACATGGCTGTATTTGAGTTTTCCGCCAAGTCGGCGGATAGTCTTGAAGACAAGGCGCAAGGGACAATAATCGCCCGGGACAAATTGGACGCCTTCGACAAGTTGATGCGACTTCATTATACGAATATTAAATTGAAGCCCCTCCGGGGAATCCAGGCCTTCTTCAAACAATGGAGCGCCGACGTGAACTGAACCTGCACGCTCCAGACCGCCGAGGCGGCTGGGTCGTTAAAAATCTTCGCACACCACTGTAGGCTGAATCGCGACACCCCGTGTCGCGCCAAGGCGCTACAGCGCAACACTCCCCGCTAAACCCCCGGGGAGTGTTTGTGATTTACAGGGACTTCAGGTCACGAGTCGCCATCTGAACGGAAAAAAGGCGCAAGACTGGGGGGCGCCTCTGCTTCCAGCCTTGCGCGTGTTTACTCGATCTGTTGAATCTTGGCGCCTTGCTCCCTGAAGACACTGGAATGGCGATCAGGCCATCAACTCGGGCCGGACCACGCCGTGCACATCCGTCAGGCGGAAGTCCCGGCCCTGGTAGTGGTAGGTCAGCTTTTCATGGTTGAATCCCATGAGGTGCATGATCGTGGCTTGGAGATCGTGGATGTGGACCGGGTTCTCAGCAATCCGGTAGCCCAGTTCATCCGTTTGGCCAATCTGTGCGCCCGCGTTGCAGCCGCCGCCCGCCATAAAGATGGTGAAGGCATGGGGGTGGTGGTCCCGACCGAGGTAGGTGGATCCGCCGCGGGCCTCATTCATCGCCGTGCGACCGAACTCGCCGGTCCAGATGACAAGGGTGTCTTCCAGCAGGCCGCGTTGCTTCAAATCGCGGATGAGCGCGCCCGCCGCCTGGTCGGTCAGTTTACACTTCGTGGGAAGGTACTCGACGATATCGTTGCCGGGCCCCGCGCCGTGGGTGTCCCAGCCCCAGTCAAAGAGCTGTACGAAGCGCACGCCCTTCTCCACCAGCCGCCGCGCCAGCAGACAATTGTTGGCGAAGGAGGTTTCGCCGGGCTTCGTGCCGTACATCTCGTGGATGTAGTCGGGTTCCGCCCCAATATCCATGACTTCCGGGACGGAAAGCTGCATGCGGTAGGCCAATTCAAACTGCGAGATGCGGGTCATCGTCTCGGGATCGGCATCCTTCGAGAAGTGGAGTTCGTTCAATTGGTTGAGCGTATCCAGAGAACGGCGGCGTGTGTCCCGCGAGATACCCTTGGGGTCGGAAACATAGAGCACCGGGTCGCCGCTCGTGCGGCATTGAACACCCTGGTGCACGGTGGGCAGGAAGCCGCTGCCCCAAACGCTCTGGCCCGCATCGGGGGTCTTGTCGCCGGAAACGAGCACCACAAAGCCGGGCAGGTTCTGATTCTCCGAACCGAGCCCGTAGGTGAGCCATGAGCCCATGGAGGGGCGACCGGGCCGTGGCGCGCCGGTGTAGAGAAAGAGCTGGGCCGGGGCATGGTTGAACTGATCGGTCTTCATGGAGCGGACCATGCACAGTTCATCAGCGACGGTGGAGATATGGGGCAAAAGTTCTGAGATCCACGTGCCACTCTGCCCGTGCTGGGCAAACTTATGGGGCGAGCCCAGCATCGTGGGGTGACCCTTGATAAAGGCGAAACGTTCGTTCGCCAGGAACTCATCGGGACACTTCTGGCCGTTCAACTCGTTCAGCTTGGGCTTGTAGTCGAAGAGGTCAAGCTGGGACGGCGAACCGGCCATGTGGAGGCAAATGACGCGCTTGGCGCGGGGCGTGAACTGGGCGCCGCGCGGTCCCTCGGTATCTAACGCCGCCGTCGCGGGGTTCTGACCCATCATGTAGCTCAACGCCGTCGCGCCGATGCCCGCGCCGGCGCGTTGCAGAAAGTGGCGGCGGGTCAGGGCGTGCATGTGGTCCATGTAAGGATTCATAGGGCTTTTCTCTTTATATTTTGGGCCGTCGCGGCTATCGTTTGGTCAACACTTCATCCAGATTCAACAACACATTGCTCACGAGGGTCCAGGAGGCCAACTCCGCGTTGTCGGCGTTTCCCGTGGGGGGGCCGAGCGGATTGGTGGCCATGGCCAATGCGATTTCGCCGTTGGCCGAGAACTGGGCCACGCCATCATTATACAGGGCCTTGACCGATTCCACCTCGGCGGCCTCCGGCGGGCGCGACGCGGCTAGGAGGTAGGCATAGCGGATACGGCTGTCCAGATCGGGCTCGGGCGCCTCGCGGAGCACGCGGCGGGCCATCGCCTGGGCTGCTTCGATATAGGCCGGATCGTTGAGCGTAACCAGCGCCTGCAAAGGCGTGTTCGTACGCACACGTCGCACGGTGCAGACTTCCCGCGAGGGCGCGTCAAAGGCAACCATGGAGGGGTAGGGCATGGTGCGTCGCCAGTAGGTGTACAGCGCCCGACGGTACTTGTCCTCGCCAGTGCTTTCTTTCCACGTGTCGCCGCTGTAGACCACCTGCCAGATGCCTTCGGGCTGGGGCGGCATCACGGAGGGGCCATGGAGCTTCGCGCTCAGCAATCCTGCGGACGCGAGCGACTGATCACGCACCATCTCGGCTTCCAAGCGGAAGCGGGGACCACGGGCGAGGAGCCGATTGTTGGGGTCCTTTTCCAGGCGGTCCGGGGTAACCGTCGGCGCTTGGCGATAGGTCGCCGAGGTGACGATGGTGCGGCAGAGATTCTTCATCGACCAACCCTGCTCCATGAAGTCGACGGCGAGCCAGTCAAGAAGGGCCTGGTTGGAGGGCATTTCGCCCTGGGTGCCGAAGTCTTCGGCGGTTTCCACCAGACCAATCCCGAAAAACTGCGTCCAGAATCGATTGACGAGCACGCGGGCGGCCAGGGGGTTGTTTTCATCCACCAGCCACTGGGCCAGACCGAGTCGATTGCGGGGGGCGTCATACGGCATGGGGTGCAGCGCGGCGGGGGTGCCGGGCAGCACCTCCGCACCCGGATTCAGGAAGCTTCCCTTTTCGAACATGCGGGTAACGCGCTGTTCGGTCGGGCTCAGCTCGCGCAATACGGGTATTTTCGCCACGGCGGTATTTACGCGATCAATTTCCGCCTTGATCTGGGCGATCTGCTCGCGAAATGGAGCGAGTTCCGGCGCGATATTGTCCCGGTAATAGTTGAGCAACTCGGTGGCCTGCTCGGCCGTCCGCTGATCCGCTGGAACCTTCGCGAGGTTCACGATATTCTCGGGCAGTCCCTGAAAGGGACTCTCATAGGAGAAGGCATACTCGCCGCCCGCATTCACCACCTTCATCAGCAGCAGATTGTCGCCCGGTTGCAGGCTCAACTGAACCGCATCGGAACCCTGGGTGATGGCGCGGGCAATTTTGTTGCCGTGCACCAGCACGCCGTTCAGCCAGATCATGATGGCGTCGTTGCTGCCGACCTTGATGGGATAGGGGAGGGCCGATTCACTGTGAATCGTGCGGCGCAGGTAGGTGATAGCCGGGCCACTCTCCAGTTTGTGAATGGCGCCATCGGCCCAATCAGGACGTGCCTGCCAGGTGTAGCCTTCGGGGGCGACCAAGTCCTTCGAGGCGGGGTCCACGCCGCCGGTGGCGTCATAGGCCACGTCGAAGTTTTCCTGCGGAATCGGCCCCAGTGATTCCCACGCGGAGACCGTCGGCGCACCATTGCCTTCCGCCGCCAGTTTCTGCTCCCACGCTTCCTGGCCCGCACTGCGGCTTGGCAGGGCCGTCTGGACGAGTGCGCCAACCTGCTGGAGCCGCGCATTGAGGAAGCTCAACTCCTGCTGCTGTTCCGGCGTGGGCGCGGGCAGCACGGGGGATTCTTCCGGGTAGAGGTCCGCATCCTGCGTCTGATTGAAGAAGGCGTAGAACTGATAGAACTCTTTATTGGTGAGGGGGTCGTACTTATGGGTGTGGCACTGGGCGCAACCCATCGTAAGGCCCATCCACGCGGACATGGTCGTGTCGACCCGGTCAATGATCGCCGCCGTTCGAAATTCCTCGTTGTCCGTGCCGCCTTCGTCGTTGGTCATGGTGTTGCGGTGAAAGGCCGTGGCGAGCTGCTGCTCCATCGTCGGGTTGGGCAGCATGTCGCCCGCGATCTGCTCGATGGTGAACTGGTCGAAAGGCTTGTCTTGGTTGAAGGCGTCGATGACCCAATCGCGGTAACGCCACATATCCCTGTGGCGATCGGCCTCGTAGCCTTTGGTGTCCGTATGGCGCGCGAGGTC
>JBHEKR010000213.1:0-2734 GCA_041859365.1 Candidatus Hydrogenedentales bacterium | reverse complement strand
GAGGGAACGAACCTGCTTTTCTTCTCCGGCAACGCCGTCTGCTGGGTGACGCCGATGACCCCGAGCACGGACGGTCGCGAGAATCGCATCATGTTCCGCGGCGGTCCCTATGGCGGCGACTACAAGTATGCGGTGGATCGCGAGAAAGACTACGGCCCCTACCCGCATCGTGGCCCCGATGAAGGTTATCTCATGGGCGTGCGCAACATCGACCCCGTGAACGGCGGCGGAGACTGGGTTTGCACGAAGCCCGAACACTGGATCTTCGAGGGCACCGGGATGAAGGCGGGCGATGCCATCCCCGGGTTGATCGGCTGGGAGTATCACGGCGATCCGCCGAAAGACATCGCCGGACTCGAGGTCATCGGTGCGGGCACGGCGCTGCAGGGCGGCGTCAATCCGCAGGAATGGACCGCGACGATTTATCCGGGGCCGAAGGGCAATTTCGTCTTCAACGCTTCGACCATCTTCTGGTGCCAGGGGCTCAGCTCGCCGCCCGGCCACATGCTGCCCTGGTCGCACTGGTCGCGGCCTCACGGGCCCGATGCCCGGGTGCAGCGGATCACGAAGAATCTGCTGGACCGGGCGGTGGGGTGATGTGGGGACGTTCCCGCTCAAAAACGCGGAACGCTTACCTCCGGAACACCCGGACTTGCTGGATTGGCGATCGGCGCCCGGTTCGGTCACCTGCTTCAACTTGAATCCGGTTGTTCCCGGGTTTCAAGACCGCATTCGCTCTCCACGAGGCCAAGCCCGATGCAGTTCGCCAAGGTCCGGAGACCCGGAACTTCACCCTGGCGAGATCGCCATCGGGATCCGTGGCGGCGCCGCGCAGTGCCACGGAGGCACGGGAAGTCCGAATGTTGCGGGGACCGTAAATCCTCAGCGCCGGAGGGCTCGGAGGTAAATATGATGCCCTTAGCGAAACGCCGGCGGTGCTCGTAAGGCTGTGCACCAGAATGAAGTAATCCCCTGCGGCAGGAGAATCGATCGAAATCAATTCATCACTGGCACCTCTTGTAGAGTCGTAGTCCGAGGCTCCACGCACCGCGATCCGGCCAAATGAGACGTAGAGGTTGGCGTCACCCGTTCCGCCATTTGACTCAATCCTTAGCGTGCGCTGACCCTCCGGCACCGCGATGACATAATAGCTGGACGTTCCTTGACCGCCCGATAGGTTGCTGAGTAGTTGTTGGTTGTAGATACGCGCAGGCGTTGGAGAGGGGCTTGCAGCAGTCGTGAAGCTTTTCAGCGTTTCATCGTAGGCGAGGCCTGCGCTGTTTACCGCGTAGGCGCGGTAGTAATAAGTCGTGTTCGGCGAAAGGTCCGAAAGATTGACATTAAAAGACCCAGCACCGCTTCCCGAGGTTCTCCGCTCAACAAGATATCCGACGGGCCACGGCCAACTGGCGAAGTCGATGCCCCGTTCCGTAACCGCTGATCCGCCCGAGTTCGTTACGTTGCCACCGACGACGGCGGAGTTGTGGGTGACGCTGCTTGGGGAGTTGGTTGTGACGGTGGGCTTGACGACGGTGGGCGTGGTCCCGGTTCCCGTTAGCGTGATGTCAAAAGGATTCATCGTCGTCTCGTTTCCGGCGATTTGAATCATAGCAGAGCGGTCCCCAGCGTCCGTAGGCGCAAATGTGACGGTGAACGTCGTGCTGTCGCTTGTGCTCAAGGTGCTTTGGCCCGGAATGCCGAGAGTGAAATCCGAAGAATTGGCCCCGCTCTTCGCAATTGCAAGGCCAGTGAGGACACCAGCTCCCATATTGCGGATGGTGAAGATCAGGGTGGTGCTATCGCCCACCGCGACGGAGCCAAAGTTCCTGCCGCCGCCATCGGCGATCCACGTTCCTGCGGGCTGCTCGATAGTGATCTCGGGTTGGGGAGAGGTGCCGCCATGATAGCGGAGCAGGGCAATCTGAGTGGGTCCCGAACTAGCGGGGTACGCGATTCCAGCGACGAGGATTTGACCATCGGGCTGCACCGCCACACATCTTCCGTAGTCATTGGCTACTCCGATCGGCGTCGTGACGATTCCGCCTGGACCGAATCCGGAATCCAAGGATCCGTTCGGTCTGAAGCGCGCCAACAAGACGTCTCCATTCAGGTGGCTGGTCACCACGATGGAGCCGTCGGCCTGTAGGGCGGCTTCGCAGTCTACGCCGCCAGGGATCCCAAGCTGGGTATACGCCTTGCCTCCATTCCCAAAGCTCGCGTCCAAAGTGCCGTTTGCATGATAGCGGGCCAGACCCACGCCGGAGGTGGAGCTACCACCCCATCCATCACGGGAAATTCCCACAAGCAGGATCTTGCCATCGGCCAGAAGCAGGATGCTGTCGGCGGAATCGTTGCTGCGGATCGAGGTTGTTACCTTGCCTCCGGTCCCGAACGAAAGATCAAGCGAACCGTCACTGTTGTAGCAGACGAGTCCGAATTGTCCGTCAATTCGGCCTGCGACCAGAATCTTTCCATTGTCCTGGGCGGCCATTGCAGAGACACCGCCGGTTGACCCTCCGACCTGCGTAGTGGTTTTTCCACCACTACCAAAGGAATTGTCCAGCGTGCCGTTCGCAAGGTAGCGAACCAGACCGTACTCCACGGCACCCCCGTTGATCACCGACCCTGCGACAAGAATCTTGCCATCGCCCTGCAATGCGATCGCGGCACCATAGCCGGTCCCGGACCCTACTGGGGTGGTCACCTTGCCACCAGTGCCGAAGGTGGAGTCGAG
>JBHEKR010000173.1:0-4913 GCA_041859365.1 Candidatus Hydrogenedentales bacterium | reverse complement strand
GTATTGAGGGGCAAATACTGATCCCAACGAAAAACTTCCAATCGGCTGGTGAATTTTGGAAGTCTACTCCTTCGTCCACCAGGCCCCCGTTCAGCAACCTCCATTGCGCGCAGGCTGCTGGAGTTCAAGGCACCCAAACGTGCGTTGCACGATTGAGGTGGCACCCGTGGTTCGATTTTTGTCGTACAGATACTTTGTCGTGACTGAGGGTTCTACATTTTCAGGTTCAGACGACTCGACGAGTTCCTGTTTGCCGCACAGCGGCCCTCGCACGACGACTACCGCGCCACACACGCCTGATCCATTTCCACGACCACGCCCCGCGCTTCCAGGGTCGGTATCCCGCTGCAGAGCGCATCGGGATTCAGCGGATTGCCGGTGAGGCGGACCACATCGTTGAAGCCCAGCCCGGGATTGGCCACGAGCGGCGCGAGGTCTTGCACCTGATTCATCTGGAGCGTCAGCAACTGGAGTGATTCGAAGCCGGTGAGCACGCTGATATCGGCGATGCCATTGGCGGACAACTGGAGTTCCCGAAGGCTCGTCAAATCGGCCAGGGGGCTGATATCTTCTATCTGGCAATCGAACAGGATCAGCGTCTCGAGATTCACCAGCTCGGAAACGGCTCCCAGATCGCGCAGATCGTTTGCCGCCAGATCGAGGAATACCAGATTTGTGAGGAGGCCAAGGGGACCGAGATCATCGCCTTCCGGGTCGCCCTCTATCTGGGTCAGTGCGGTAAACGCCAGGGACAACTCGCGAAGGCCGGTCCGGAATCGCAGCGGGAGAATATCGGCGAGATCGGGATTGCGCTCCAGGTTGAGTTCGGTCAGATGTTCCAGATCCCGCAGCGGGGAGATGTCCGTCACCTGATTAATGCCGAGATCGATCAGCTCCAAATTGCGCAGCGCGGCCAACGGTGAAATATCAGTGACCGCGTTGTCACGAAGGTTTAGCGATCGAAGTTTGCGAAAGGGAGCGAGTTCCGCGATGTCGTTGATCTCATTCGATTCGAGAATAAGGGTCTCCAGATTAACGGCATATTCCAAACCGGCGAGGTTGCTGATGCCGGCCTCCGAACCGTCCAGTGTCGTAAGCGTCTCCAGATCCGCCACGCGGATGCTCGTCGTGGGGATGCCGAGTGCCGCACGCAGGGTGGCATCGAGCTTTGCGTCGGGAAAACGCACGACCTGCCGCACTTCGATGAGATCTTCCATCACCCGCTCATTCATCCCCCAGGGCGTCTCCACGATGAGCGAAACGGTGTAGGTGCCGCGCTCGGTGTACGTGTGAACGGGGTTCATCGCCGTGCTGGTCGTGCCGTCGCCGAAGTCCCAGCGCCAGTTGGTGATGGGCTGGCCGCCGTCTTTGCTCAGGTCGGTGAAGGTGATCTCCAGCGGCAAATCCCCCACGCGCACCGAAGGACTGAAGTCCGCGATGGGCAGATAGAATCGGCAGCCAGCCAACACTATGGCCAGGCAACACAACACGATGGAATAACGGCGCATGTCGTAAGGGTCCTCGGTGACTCGGAGCAAGGCCCTAGTATAGGGTATTCGAGTGGGCAAGTCATCTTTGGGGAGAACCAGACCGATCGGACCGATCAGACTGATTAAATCAGTCTTATCCGTCCTATCGGTCCAATAAAAAGCCCCGGCACCCATAGGGCACCGGGGCTTTCAAAGCACATAGATTACTTGGCGTTCTGCAGCTTGATCAGGTTCAGCGCGCTGCCGGCCTTCCACCACTCGATCTGGCCTTCATTGAAGCTGTGGTTCACCTTGAACTCCTCCGTGGAGCCATCGGCGTGGGTCAAGCGCATGGTCAGCGGCGTGTTCGGGGCGAAGCTGTCCAGCCCGAGGATATCGATGGTGTCATCCTCGCGAATCTTGTCGTAGTCCGCGGTATCGGCGAAAGTCAGACCCAGCATGCCCTGCTTCTTCAGGTTGGTCTCGTGGATACGGGCGAAGCTCTTCACCAGCACGGCGCGCACGCCGAGGTGGCGCGGCTCCATGGCGGCGTGTTCGCGGCTGGAGCCCTCGCCGTAGTTGTCGTCGCCCACCACGATCGTGGGAACGCCGGCGGCCTTGTAGCCACGGGCAACGGCCGGCACTTCGCCGTACTCGCCCGTGAGCTGGCTCTTCACCTTGTTCGTCTCATCGTTGTAGGCATTCACCGCGCCGATGAGGCAGTTGTCGGAGATGTTGTCCAGGTGACCACGGAACCGAAGCCAGGGGCCCGCCATGGAGATGTGGTCCGTGGTGCACTTGCCCTTGGCCTTGATCAGCAGCTTCGCGCCGGTGATGTTGCCGTCGTTGGGCGCAAAAGCATCCAGCAACTGGAGGCGGTTGGACTTGGGATCGACGATCACTTCCACGCCGCTGCCGTCTTCCGCCGGGGCCTGGTAGCCGGGATCATCGCAGCCAAAACCGTTTGGGGGCAGCTCCACCGCCGTGGGGGGATCGAGCTTCACGGCGACGCCGTCTTCATTGATGAGCGTGTCGGTCACGGGGTTGAAGGTCAGGTCACCCGCGAGCGCCAGTGCCGTCACCATCGCGGGCGAGGTCACAAAAGCGTGGGTCTTCGGGTTGCCGTCGGCGCGCTTGGCGAAGTTGCGGTTGAAGGAGTGGACGATGGTGTTCTCCTTCTGCTCTTCGCCGTGGCGATAACGCGCCCACTGGCCGATGCACGGGCCGCAGGCATTGGCCAATACCTGGCCGCCGATGGTCTCGAAATCGGCCAGCACGCCGTCGCGCTCTACCGTGGCGCGCACCAGCTCGGAGCCGGGCGTGATGGTAAATTCGGCCTTGGCCTTCAGGTTCTTCTCTTTCGCCTGGCGAGCCACGGAAGCCGCCGAGGTCATGTCTTCATAGCTGGAGTTGGTGCAGGAACCGATGAGGCCCACTTCCACCGCCTTCGGCCAGCCGTTTTCCGCGCAGACCTTTTTCATCTGGGAGATGGGTGTGGCGCGGTCCGGCGTGAAGGGTCCGTTGAGGTGGGGCTCCAGTTCGCTCAGATTGATCTCGATGAGCTGGTCGTAGAACTTGTCGGGGTTCGCGTAGACTTCGGGATCGGGACGCAGGTGGTCGGCCTGGGCCTTGGCCAGTGCCGCCACATCCGCGCGGCCCGTGGCTTCCAGGTAACGCACCATGGACTCATCGAAAGCGAAAGTCGAGGTCGTCGCGCCGATTTCCGCGCCCATGTTGCAGATGGTACCCTTGCCCGTGCAGGACATGCTCTCGGCGCCTTCGCCGAAGTACTCGACGATCGCGCCCGTGCCGCCCTTCACCGTGAGGATGCCGGCGACCTTCAGGATCACGTCCTTCGGGGTGGTCCAGCCGCTCATTTTGCCGGTGAGCTTCACGCCGATGAGCTTGGGGAATTTCAGTTCCCAGGCCATGCCGGCCATCACGTCCACCGCGTCCGCACCGCCGACGCCGATGGCGACCATGCCGAGGCCGCCCGCGTTCACCGTGTGGGAGTCGGTGCCGATCATCATGCCGCCGGGGAAGGCGTAGTTTTCCAGCACCACCTGGTGAATGATGCCCGCGCCGGGCTTCCAGAAGCCGATGCCGTATTTATTGGAGACGGAGGCCAGGAAGTCGAAGACTTCTTTGTTATTCGTGATGGATTCGGCCAGATCGGCCACCGCACCGGCCTTCGCCTGGATCAGGTGATCGCAGTGGGCCGTGGAGGGGACGGCCACCTTCTTGCGACCGGCCTGCATGAACTGGAGCAGGGCCATCTGGGCCGTCGCATCCTGCATGGCCACGCGGTCCGGAGCAAAATCGACATAGTCTACGCCACGCGCAAAGGCCTTCGTGGGCACGCCGTCCCAAAGGTGGGCGTAGAGCGTCTTCTCCGAAAGGGTCAGCGGACGCCCCACGATCTTCCGTGCGGCGGCGATGCGCTCGGCCGCCCGGGCGTAGACCTTTTCAATCATGTCGATGTCGAATGCCATGGTATGCACCTTCTCCTGGAATCATGCGGTTTGGACAGTCAGCCCGTTGGGTTCAACGATGGTCGCCCGGCGGGATCGGACCGTGACGATCACACGGAACGAGCATGCCGATTGGGTGGCGAGGGAGCAGCGGCGCGCCTGAAGGGCCCAGGCCGCCGCGAACGATGATTATACTAAGACAGGCTGGAACCGCGCAAGATGAAGCGGATCAGCGTTTTGCCTCGTCCGGCAGCGGAAAATCGACTCCGGGCATCCCGTTGCGCATCTGCCACGTGGTGTAGGACTTATCCACCCACTTGAAGAGGGAAGTTTCGAGCAGAAAAGGCCGGGCAATCAGGAAGACAACGCCCCCAATCACAACCGCCGCACTGGCAAGCCCCGCCTTGTGGGCCATCGCCCGGACCGGCCACGGCTCGCGCTCGATCGGGGCCGCAATTTCCGCGGGTAACTTAATCGGGGCGCCGGCCTTCGCCTCTTCCCGGGCCTTCTCCAGCAGGGTCCGCACCCGGACAATGGACTCGTCCACGGCGCGCCAGTCGCGCACCAGGGGACCATCCCCCTGCTGCGCCTCGAGTGAAAAGGCCTCCAGCGTCCCAGCGCGGGCCACCAGCTTCGAAATCGCGCCCGACAACCCCAGATTGCCCGCGCGCCACCGAGAAAGTATCGGGTAATCGCAGGAAAAGCGACTCTGGAGCTGGATAAAGGCCAACTGACGCTGGCTTCCGTCGTCCCCCGGCGGCGCGGATGCCAATTGAAAAAAACGGCGCCAGTCTTCATGCAATGCGGCACACTGACCGGAAATATCCGCCAACTCCGCCGCGGAAACGGAATGATGCTGTTTGCCCATGTATTGAGTGCCTCTCTCCAGATGCTACGCCTGCACTAGCGTAGAACAGATCGCCCAATTTTGCAAGCAGGGTTTTGTAATTGAAAATTGACAATGGACAATGGA
>JBHEKR010000077.1:0-25415 GCA_041859365.1 Candidatus Hydrogenedentales bacterium | reverse complement strand
ATTCGGTGATGCATCGCAGGGCGATGATGGCGTTTGCGCCTCTGACGGTCCATTCCATACCCGATTGCTTGAGGCGCTTTCCGATCACGGTCTTGCAGCCGGCCTCGATCACGCCGGAACCGACGAAGTACCCTCTTTCCCTGAATGCCTTGTAGCGCATACGCTTGATGTTGGTCTGGAAGTAGGCGATCTCCCGGCGGGCGTCCTTTCCGGCTCTGGGGTCCTTGGGAAGAAATCCGGTGGCTTCTTCGATAATCTTTTCGATGGCTCCCTCGTCCAGTTCTTCCCACCACAGGTCCTTGTAGCGGTTGAGTTTCCGGATGTCGCGGTCGAAGAGGAGTTTGCATAGCTCGACGAGGTGCTCTCGGGCGTGGTACAGGTCGATGATGTGAATGGCGTTGGGGAAGTGGAGCTGGACGATGTTGCGTATCCACTCCGCGCCGTCGGTAAGCGCGACCACGCGCCCGGCCTCGAAAAGTCCTCGCCGGACGGCCTCGCAGTAGATGCGCGTGCCGAAGACTTCCGCGGTCTCGATAGCTCCGGTGAAGGTGGTGGAAGCTGGGTCGCGGACGGGACGACCCTCGTCATCCAGTTTCGTCTGGGTGAAGACACAACCGAGTTTGGCTTCGCGGGTCTTGGCTTTACCATCCTGTTGTTTTCCCTTACGCCCCTCCGTTTCCTTCTTCGTCATAGGCACGCCCGTTCCGTCGAACTCGATATAGAGCGTCTTTATCGTCTTGGGCGTATCGAGCGGTACCTCCAGGGTGCGCAGCTTGTCCCGCCCGGCCTTGTCCCATCGGGCCATGTCTTCGCCCATCCCTTCGGCGATCCGCTCGGTGTCCTTACGGCTCAGGCTTACGCACGCCAGCTCTTGCAGGTCGCGGGCCACCTCGTGGAAGGGCTCCTTGGCCCCAAGTCGGGCAACCTGGCGGCAGACGCCTGGTGAGCGTGACGTGTGGACCAAGTCCAGCGCCTCGTCGCCCGGATACCGGGTGCGTCGGCACATCGGACACTGGAAGAGGGAGCGCCGGTATTGCACGGGGCCCAGCAGCGTAAGCACTTCCTTAGGGCGAACGCCCCGACTGGCCATGGTCCCGCCGCACGGGCAAGTCGGGGCTTCCGCCCGCCGCCCCACGCCAAGGGTATTCATGAATTCCTCCAGAAGCCGGGCGCCCGCCTCCAGCACGGCGGCCTTCAACGCCGTCTCCATGGCTTCCAGATCGCCCGAAGCGTTCCGCCGGGCGGCTTGGAGGACGCGCGTCACTTCTTCGCTTTGTTCGAGGGCGATTTGGGCTTTTTTTTTACCCGCTCCTCTTCAACCCCTTCACGGCGATTCAGTTCTCCCAGTTCCAAGGTCAAGGCCTCCAATTGGGCGCATAGCGTCTTGAATTCCTGGTAGTTGGCCGCGTCCTCCCGTGCCCGCGCAAGCGCCACCTCGCCCTGCAGACGCTCGCTGACGGTTTTCCCCTCCGTCTTATAGGTAAATACGAAGTAGGGGCCGCGCAAATCCTCCGTCTTCTTTCCCTCACGGACTACGGGAAACCATTGCTCGTTGATACTGCCCTTGCGCAACGACCGGATGGCCAAAATCTTCTCGGCAAGGGATTTGCGCTGATGCTCTATCTGCTGTCGTGTGTTCATAGTACGTTTCTCCTTCCCAGAGTATCGAACATGTTGGATGTAGTATGTATACTACATTTTCTCACTCAAAACAAAACCGATCTTACAAAAACCTACTTTCCTGACGCAGGCCCTCGGCGGCCCCCCGGCTTGTCATCCCGCCAGCGCATTGATACACTCTCCCATCACACAAACTGCGAACCCAACGGGGAGAATTGATCTATGGGACAAGTGGGCTTTATCCAATTCGAATACAACCGCCAGAGAAGCGCCCATCCCGGCCTTCGCAGGTCCTTCGGTAAGAGCGGAACGGGAGCTGGCGAGTGAGCAACCACGGCAGAACGGTTCGAATCTACCTCGCCGATGGCTCTCCGACCGGCATTCGCCATGCCGAGGTCGTAAACTGGACGGGGCAGGCCATCGTCTGTCCCCGTGCACGCATTGGCGAGTTGTCGAATTGGACGGAATCGCAGCGTCGGGGCCTTTACATCCTCATCGGGGAGGATCCGGAAACCTCCCACCCCATGGCCTACGTGGGCGAAGCGGAGAATGTGCTGACTCGTCTGAAACAGCATGCGACAAAGAAAGACTTCTGGGAACAGGTCGTTTTCTTCACCAGCAAGGACGATAACCTCACTAAGGCCCACGTGAAGTATCTGGAGTCGCGGATGGTGGAGTTGGCGCTCGCGGCCAAGCGTATCAAGCTGGAGAATGGCGCATCCCCTACGATGTCGGGATTGCCACGTCCCGATCGCGACGCCATGGAAGAGTTCTTAGAGCCCGCACGTATCCTACTGGGTTCCCTCGGCTTCAATTTCCTGGAACCTGTCCGAAAGCACAAGATCGTCCCGGTATCCGTAAGCGACAACGGGCCGTTGTCCGACGTTACGCTGTACCTCAAATTGGAGAAGCGCGGCATTTTCGCGGAGGGCACGGTAACCGACGAGGGCTTCGTGGTTGCCAATGGCTCCATTGGTGAAAAGAACCCAAAGGACTCTTTCGGTGCGACGTACGCCAAGCGCCGCCTGGAACTGATAGAGCAGGGCGTGTTGGCCGAGGCCGGTGAGCATCTGAAATTCACGCAGGATGTCCTTTTCAGCAGCCCCTCTGCGGCTGCTGCTGTAGTTTGTGCAGGTTCCCGGAATGGCCGTCAATGCTGGAAAGACATTCACGGGACTACACTGGCAGAACTGGAAGAGGGCGTAGTCGGTGCCCCCGCCGCCCCTGAAGGAAATGAAGATCCATGTCCCAACTGACCCTGCCTGAACTCGAACGGCACCTCTGGGGTGCGGCGGATTTGCTCCGTGGCTCCATCGATTCGGGCGACTTCAAGCACTATATCTTCGGCCTGCTGTTTTACAAGCGCCTGTGCGATGTGTGGGAGGAGGAATACGACGCCCTCATGGCCGAGTTCAAGGGTGACAAGGCCGTGGCGCTGGACCCCGGCGAGCACCGCTTCGACATCCCCAAAGGCTGCATGTGGCGCGATGTGCGCAAGGTCTCCGTCGATATCGGCACCCAGCTTAACATCGCCTTCCGCGCCATAGAAGACGCCAACCCCCGCCTCAAGGGCGTCTTCCAGGATGTGGACTTCGCCAACAAAGAGCGCTTCCCCGACCGCCTGCTGGAGTCCCTGCTCCACCACTTCGAAAAATACCGCATGCGCCGGGCCGACGTGCCCTCCACGGTCCTGGGCGACGCCTACGAATACCTCATCGCCCAGTTCGCCGACGACGCCGGGAAGAAGGGCGGCGAGGTGACGATACGCGGCGCAAAGATCAGCGAATCACGCCACGCCTGGGGAACCTGCGGCAAGGACCGGATCATCCGCGTCCACTGGCGACTCATCCAGGCCCCGCGCGTCGCCATGGAATACGTCGTCGCCCATGAACTTGCCCACCTCGTCCACCGCAACCACGGTCCCCGCTTCTGGAAGGCCCTCGGCGAGACCATGCCCAACTGGACCGAAGGCAAGGCCCACCTGGAGCGCTGGGAAGGCGAGCACCGGGCGGTGTAGGCGGTGTCGCCGCACAAACCCTGGAATTGAAGGAATACTTCTCCAAAAGGCACAAAAAAAAGGACCCGCGTAAAATCGCGTAAGTCCTTGATTTTAAAGATGGTGAACGGGGTGGGGATCGAACCCACGACCACCGGATTAAAAGTCCGATGCTCTACCGACTGAGCTACCCGTTCCTGGGGTGGGGCGGCGGTCTGGACACAAAAAGGGCCTGACCGACAATGAATGGACATTGTACCGAAAAGGGGCGTCGGCGTGCAAATTTCGGGCGTTCTTTGGTGTTCAACTTTACCGGTGGCAGCGTGCTACACTCGCGGTTTGGCGTTAAATGGTGCGCCGATGGTGCTGCTTGTGCCGCGTAAAATTGGCTCCAAACTCAACGCACGCGAATAGATCGATACCAGAATTATCTTTGCGCGCGTTGTGGTTTATTTTCTCTTGTTTTTCTTGAACGCCCGTGCCGTGGACCTGCACGTTGTCGATTTCATACGTGGAATCCGGCTTTCTCCCTCGCGTGGATTCGCGTAGTCACCTGCCATGAAGAAATAGTCGGGAATTCGACCCAAAGGAAGCAACCTGATGCGTACTATGATTCTCCTCGCGCTGGCGCTCATCGGCATCGCGGCAGCCCCGGCGCAGCGTCCGGCCCTGGCGGACGATTTGCCGCTCATTGACAAGCCTTGGTCGAACGACTCGGAGAAGTTCAGCTTCGTCATCCTGGGTGACAAGACGAGCGGGGGGGAGGGCAAGTGGCCGATCTATGATCGCGCGGTGGACGCCATCAACCTGCTGAAACCCGATTTCGTTATCACCGTGGGCGATATGATCCCCGGCCACATGGAAACGCGCCCCGAGTGGGACACGGAGTGGACGGAGTACATGGAGCACGCGAAGCGCATCGAAGCGCCGCTCTTTTTCACGGTGGGCAACCACGACATTGCGAACCTGGCCTGCTACCAGTTCTGGCGAGAAGATTTCGGGCGCACCTACTATTCCTTCGATTACAAGGGCTGCCATTTTCTCATCTTCAACACGGAGGAGGAGCGCATCGACGGGCGTGGTCCTGCCTGGCGCAAAATGATGGATTGGGCGAAAGCCGATCTGGCCGCGTCGGTCGAAGCGCGCCAGACCTACGTCTTTTTTCACAAGCCCATGTGGGACGACCCCCGCTTCATGGACGATTGGGCGGAGCTGGAGGGCTACCTCGGCGCACGGCGCTTCACCGTGGTGGCGGGGCATGAGCACTACCACAGCACGGAATTTCGCAATGGCAATACCTACGTGATCCAGAGCGCCACCGGCGGCGGTATCCAGTTGAGCGACGCGAAAAAATGGGGCGGCTTCCACAGCTTCGGTTTTGTAACGGTGGACGGCGCGGAATCGTGCTACGCCGTGGTCGAGCCCGAAGGGGGCATTTGGCCGGTGGATGTGGCGCCTGCCGACTTCCGCAAGGCCGTCAACAGCGAGCTGGTGCGGGCGGATGCAAAGTCGGGCGCGGATTTCAGCAGCGGCAGCGCGGAGGTGGAGGTGGAGTTTACGTTGAACAACCCACTCGACCGTGACATTGAGCTGCGTGTGGTGCTGGAGAAATTTTTTGAGACGGGCTGGCACGGGGACCGTGCGAATGGTTGGACCGTCGAATGCGACTCGATAGTCTACGCCACCGCCCTCGCGCGGGGCGTTACGGCTCAAGTGGCGCTGCCCCTCGTGGTGCCGCGTGATCGCGCCGCTTTCCCACCCAATGTGGGGGTCCATGTGGGCTATGACGGCGCGTGGATCGAAAAAGAGAGCATGCGTATGGCAGAAATAACGACTGTGCCGATCCATCCGGTCGAGACCTACAAAGCCGCTCCGGCCCTGCGGATCGTCGGGCCTTTCGCTTTGGGCCCCATCGACACGGCGCAGCTCCCCGGCAATCCCGAGAAGGCCAACGCGAAACTGGCCCACCGCTTTGGTCCGGAAGACGGTACGGTCGAAGGTCCCTTCGAAGGCGGGCTCAAATGGCAGCCCATAACGTCCCAGGGCTTCGGCCTGATCAACGCCAACGCCCTCCTGGGCACCCTCGACCATGTCGCGGCCTATGTGGCCTGCGCGGTGCACTCGCCCGTCGATCAAGTTACCCACGCCGTCATCGCGGCGGACAATTTCTCCCAGACCTACGTAAACGGCGTGCTCGTTGCATCGGGCCAGGGCTTCGGCGCCCCGGGCGACTTCATCTATCCCGAGCTGGCCCTGAAAAAGGGCTGGAACAACGTGGTGGTGAAGCTCATCAACAACAAGGCCGACTGGTTTCTGCGCTTTGTCATCGCCGATCCCCGGGGGAACCTGGAACTGGCCGAGCGCGTGCCTGGCGGCGAATAGAGCGATTAGACCCGCCGCGTTGTAGAAATGGGGCATGTCGTGGCACACTTCCTCCGGCTGATGGCAGCCGCACGACGTGGAAAAAGAAAGTACCTCTGAATGACCAAGCCCTTTGACGTCCGCCCGGTCGGCGCGGCGCTTTATTATCTCCCCTGTACCCTTCGGGTTCCCCTCAAGTTCGGTTCCGCCGTCTCCACCCATATCCAGTGTGCCCGGGTGAAGCTGGAGGTCGTTAATCGCGAGGGTCGCCGCGCCATCGGCTGGGGTGAGACGCCCCTGAGCGCGAACTGGGTCTGGCCCAGCGCCCTGGACTACCCCGAGCGGGAAGCCGCCCTGATGGCCTTCAGTCAGGTCCTCGGCGAAGCGTGGGCCGGGTTCGAGGTCTACGGCCACCCCATGGAAGTGGGCCATGCCTTCCTGCACCAGCGTCTGCCCGGACTGTTGGACACCTTCAACGCCGCGCGCACGGATGAACCCATGCCCTGGCTCGCCGCGCTGGTCTGTTGCTCCGCCTTCGATATCGCCTTGCACGACGCCTACGGTAATCTGAATGAGGTTCCCGTCTACCAGACCTACAACGCGGACTACATGAACGCGGATCTTGCGGCGTATCTGGAGCCTGCCGAGGGCGCCGACGTGAGCTTCGCCGGAAAGTATCCCCAGGATTTCTTCCTACTGCCTCGCCGCAAGGAACTGCCCGCCTGGCACCTCGTGGGCGGCAAGGACCCCCTCGATCCTTTCGAGCCCGACCTCGTGCTGCCGCAGGATGACTACCCCGTCTTTCTGCGCGAATGGATTCGCACGGATGGTCTCATGTGCCTCAAGATCAAGCTTTGTGGCACCGACGCGGCCTGGGACTACAAGCGCATCGTGGACATTGGCCAGATTGCCATCGACGAGGGCGTGGTCTGGCTCACCACTGACTTCAACTGCACCGTGACCGACCCGACCTATGTGAACGTCATCCTCGACCGGTTGATCATGGAGCATCCGCGCATCTGCGGCATGCTGCTCTATGTGGAGCAGCCCTTTCCTTACGATCTGGAGGCCAACCGCATCGACGTGCATAGCGTGTCATCGCGAAAGCCTCTCTTCATGGACGAAAGCGCCCACGACTGGGAACTGGTGCGGCTTGGGCGCGAGCTCGGCTGGACTGGTGTCGCCCTGAAGACCTGCAAGACCCAGACCGGCGCCCTGCTGAGTCTCTGCTGGGCCAAAGCCCACGGCATGACCCTCATGGTGCAGGACCTTACCAATCCCATGATTGCCCAGATCCCCCATGTGCTCCTTGCGGCCCACGCGGGCACGATCATGGGGGTCGAGACCAACGCCATGCAGTTCTACCCCGACGCCAGCCTCCCCGAAGCTGAAGTCCATCCGGGGCTCTATCAGCGACGTGAGGGCGTGGTGAAGCTCGATTCCATCTCGGGAAGTGGCTTCGGCTACCGGCTCGACGAGATCGCGCGGAAACTTCCCGAACCCGCGGGACAATGGACAGTGGATAGTTGACAGTTGACAGTTGTGTTGCCAGTGGATAACTGGTAGCGGGTAAGTTCAACGTATGGGAGCGAGGCTCAAGTGTCAGACCGTTGATTTTACCCCGACAACCACCAAACTAATCGTTGTCAATTGTCAATTGTCCACTGTCAACTGCTTTCCGGGTTCTTGATGATCGCGAGGAACTCCGCGAAGTTCTTGGTGCGCAGTACCTGCTCGGTCGTTTCGAAGCGCCGGAAGCGCCGTGCAATTTCGGCCCCGAGCTCCAATTGCGCGCTGGGCAGCTCTTCCGGTGTGAGCGCCAGGAAAATAATGTTGGCCGGCTTTCCGTCCGGCGCGTCGAAGTCAATACCCGCCTCCGATATGCCCACGGCGACCATGGGCTCTTTCAGCCCCGGCACCCGGGCGTGGGGGAGGGCGATTCCATTGCCAATACCGGTAGGCATGGCCTCCTCCCGCGACCACACGGCCGTTTCAACGAGATTGAGGTCCAGGCCCGTGGATTCGCACATGGCCGACGTCAATTCATGAACCACTTCGCGGCGTGAAGAAGCCACAAGCTGGCGATGAAAGAGTTTGGATCGGAGGGCATCCTGTAATCGCTTGGCCTTCGTATGCTGGAGAATCATCTTCATGAACGGTCCGCTCATCATCGAGGTCACGATAGCCATAATGACCAGCGCGACGAAGAGGGGCTGGCGGATGATGCCCGCCTCCAGCGCCAGCAGCCCCAGCACGATCTCCATGGCCCCACGGGCGTTCATGGCAAAGCCCACCGCCCAGGCGTCCCGCTTCGGCATGCCGCCCCATTTCGCACCCAGCAATCCGCCCGCCAGCTTGCAGATACAGGCGATAAGGAGCACGGTCAGCACCAGTCCCAGGTTGAAATGGGAGATGAAGTTGACCTTCAGACCGATACTGGCGAAGAAAAGAGGCGCGAAGATGAATGAAACGAACTGATCGATCACCACCCGGGTGTGCTCGCGCATGTGGGGCGAATCCCCGATAGCCACGCCCACAATGAAGGAGCCGAAGATGGCGTGGATACCTATCCACTCCGTAAACGCCGCAGACAACAGCGCCATGGTTAGGGCGAAGCTGAGTACGCCGCCCGGCCAGTGGGTATAGGCCTGGAGATAGGGCAGAATCCGGTTGATCAACCAGCGACCCACCGTGAGCATCCCCCCCGCAAAAATAAGCGTCAGCAGGATCGTCATCGGGATCTCCTGCACGTGCCCCGAACCGGCCTCCATCATGCCCAGGATCACGGCAAAGACCGTCCAGCCGATCAGGTCATTGAAGATCGCAGCGCTGATCACCACCATCCCCAGATCGCTGCGGTATAGGTCAAGATCCATCAAGGTCTTCGCGATTACCGGAAGCGCCGTGATGGAAAGGGCCGTCGCCAGGAACAGGGCAAACACCAGCGGATCGGCGCCCTCTTCCGCGCCGAGGGAGTTGGGCACATACCAGGCGAGGCCAAAGCCGATAATGAAGGGGATCACCATGCCCATGATGCCCACTTTAAGCGCCACGCGACCCTGGCGGCTCACCGTGGACAAATCCACCTCCAGTCCGGCCACCAGCAGAAAGAGCACGATCGCCACCGTTACCAGTGTGTCCAGGGCGATGGCATTCGGCCCCTGCATGGGGAAAAGAAAGAGGTTCACGTCAGGGAAAATCAACCCCAGGACCGTCGGACCCAGAAGTACGCCCGCCAGCAACTCGCCCAGGACTGCGGGCTGGCGAAAGCGCTGCGCAATTTCGCCCAGGGTTCTGGCGGTGCCCAACAGAATGCCGATGGCGAGGAAGAGCGTGATGATATTTTGGTGGGAAAGACTGTCCATTGTTCGTTCTTATTGGTTTGTGTCTGCCTGGATCCCCGCCAGGCACGCGACAGAGCCAATCTACGACACTATTGGAACATAGACCCAGACTCGGGTACAAATCCCGAATTGTTCGAAAAACGGAGGGCTTGCCTAAATGTGAATTCAATGCTATTATTCAGTTCCATAAGCAATTGGTGAATAGTGAGAGACTAATTCAATTGTGCGTGTGGTATGGGCGCGCAGGGATGCGCCCGAAGAGCTTGTCGTTATTGCTCGTAGGCCGACGGATCGCGGTCCTTTGACAGTGCTGCTTGAAAAGGGTTGGTGCGCGGAACTGTGGTCACGTAATGACTTGTGTTGCCCAATTACCGCAGGGAGTGTTCGCCCGCTGCACAAAATTCTCATCGTTTCACTTGCGATGGAGTTGGCGGGGAGAAGCAGGTGGTTTTTTGGAATTGGATGACCCGGTACGGTTTGATCAGGTAGTGTAAAAGGGATCTCCAATTGATCTACGGCTCATATTGAAGAGGGTCCGTGCGAATATGGGGTCTGAGAATCAGAATACGCAGACTATAACCTGCTTCAGGGAGAAGGGCAGGTTTGAGGCAAACGCCATCTACACCGGTGAGGCTTCCGAGTCCTCCTCCCGAGTGGATGGCGGCAGGGTTATGGACAGCAGTGAGGAGCGCCGGGTGATATCCCGTTTCAATGCCTCGCTCATCGTTGCCGTCCCCGGCCTGGTGCTGCTGGCGGTGGGGCTCTTGCTCCTGCAAACCGCACCCGTGCCCGGTCAGATTATCGGACAGGAACGCGTCGTACAGCGTTTCTGCGGGCTGGTCGCGACGACGACCGGAACAGCGGCCCTGGCAGCCTCAGTGCTTCTTGTCACTTCCACCATGGTGCGCTCCCGGGGAAAGCAGTCCCGTGCGGCCGTTTACATGCTCGGTCTGGCGGTCCTCGCGGCGCTTGTCGCGCTCACCTGATCCCGGTACGGGGTGCTGCGGGTTCAGCCTCGTTTCCGAAAGGGCGACGCGATTATTGAAAGCAGCGACTGCCACTCTCCGTCCTCCTGACCGTCGTCCAACCCGAGTTGAATTGTCCTGGGGTCTTCCCGCAAACGAAACGTGCCAAAGATCCGATCCCAGACGGAGAGCACGCTCGAAAAATTGGAGTCCGTCTCCGGCTGCCAGGCCGAATGATGGACCCAGTGCATCCACGGCGTGGTGATAACACAGCGCAGCGCCCGGTCCAGACCCGACGGTATACGGATGTTGCTGTGGTGGAAGAGAATCACTGGCAGCAGAATCGCTTCATAAGTAAAAAGCTGGGGCATCGTCAAACCGATCAACGGCAATACCCCCAACCGCGCCAGGGAAGAGATTACGATTTCTCCCGTGTGGAACCGGACCGCCGAAGTCACGTCCATCTCCCGATCGGAATGATGCACGGCATGAAATCGCCACAAAAACTTCACCCGGTGGCTCAGCCGATGCCAGGTGTACATCCATCCGTCGAATAGCACCAGCCCCAGTGGCCATTCCGCCCAGGCGGGCAGCGCCAGCCAGTGCAGCAGACCAAAGGGTTGCTGGCGCGCCCACTCCGTCACGAAGAGCATCGACGCCGCAAAAATCGCCGAAGCCATCACGGCATTGACCGCGCCAAGCGCCAGATTGACCGCTCCATGGCGCACGCGGCCCTTGCGCTGCCCAAACATGGGCACGATGGACTCCAGCGACCAGAGTAACACCAGCATGATGGCGGCGGCCGCGGGCTTCGCATCGGCGAGCCAGGGCCACGTCGTTAATTCATTGCCCACTCGGGCATCTCCTGTCCCACCAGAGCCTCGCTTCAAGAGCAAAGGGTTACATCCCCCCCCGAGAACTGCATTTTGCACGCACAGTATACATCCCAAGCCACAGAAGATGGCGAAAAGTACCAGACCGTTGCCAATTGAAGTTACCCCATTGCAGGCAACGCCCATCCCTTGTGTTGCTCCAAATCCCTTCTCTATACTGTGGTGTACCCCTTTCAGGCCCGATTGCAGCAAGGCGGGGCCTGCCAATTCAGGATTTACGTAGCTTCATGAAACGCATTCTAGTCACCGGCGCCGCCGATTTCATCGGCTCCCATCTGGTGGACACGTTGCTCGCGCGGGGCGATGAAGTCCTCGGTGTGGACAATTTCAACACCTACTACGATCCCGCCATCAAACGGCGCAATCTGTCCCAGGCCGAGGGCATGGACCGCTTCAGCCTCAATGAGATCGATATCTGCGACGAAGCCGCGCTGCGCGGGGCCTTCGAGGCCTTCCAGCCCGAGGTGGTCGTCCACCTGGCGGCGCGGGCCGGCGTACGGCCTTCGTTGCAGGACCCCAATCTCTATCACCGCGTCAATGTCATCGGCGGCCAGCACATCCTCGACGCTTGCCGCGACTTCAAGGTGTCCAACCTCGTTTTTGCCTCCAGCTCATCGGTGTATGGCGGCAGCAAAGAGGTGCCTTTCCGCGAGACGGACCCCGTGATGACGCCCGTGAGCCCCTATGCCGCCACCAAGCGCATGAACGAGCTTCAGGCCCACGTCTACCACCACATTTACGGCGTGCGCACCACCATGCTGCGCTTCTTCACGGTCTACGGACCCCGCCAGCGCCCCGACATGGCGATCCACAAGTTCACGAAGATGACCCTCGCGGGGGAGCCCATTCCCATGTTTGGCGACGGCTCCACCTATCGCGACTACACCTACATCGACGACATTATCGACGGGGTCGTGCGCTGCGTCGACACGCCCTTAGACTACGAGATTTTCAATCTCGGCGAGAGCCACACCACCAGCCTGCGCGAGCTCATCACCCTCATCGAGCGCCACACCGGCAGGGAAGCCATTATCGATGAACAGCCCATGCAGGCTGGCGACGTAGAGAAAACCTACGCCAACGTGGACCACGCCCGGGAAAAGCTGGGTTACGCCCCGCGCTTCACCATGGACGAAGGTATTGAGCGTTTCGTGGCGTGGTATTGGGAAATGCAGGAAATGCGATCGAGTCACTGAGATGCCCTATTGCGGGTGAAATGGCAATCAGGGTGAGAAAGCTGGAATTTTATGGCAAGCGTCGTATATTCCTACGTTCACATGGATGGAAAGATTGGCGTGCTGACCGAGCTGGCTTGCGAGAGCGACTTTGTCGCACGTGGCGACGGATTCCGCATGCTGTGCAAGGATATTTGCCTGCAAGTTTGCGCCACGAACCCTTTAGCCGTTTCGTGGCATGATTTAAGTCCGGCGGTCGTGGCTAGGAAAAAAGCCCTATACTTGAGTCAGGCCGCGGACACCGGAAAACCGCCAGCGACCTGCGAGAAGATCGCCGAGGGCAAACTGAAGCGGTGGTATTCCGAGGTTTGCCTGACGAGCCAGCAGTTTGTGAGAGATCCGGATAAGACCATCGATCAACTGCTTGCGGAGTTTGGCCGAAGTGTCGGCGAGAAAATCACCATCCGCCGTTTTGTGCGGTACGTTGCAGGCGAGGGCATGGCCGGAACCTGGGCGAATGACTAACATAGAAGCGATTTTTTGAAGCCTAGTTCCTGGAGAGTACTACATGCCCGACCACGCACCCCGCGCCATTATCACCGGCATCACCGGCCAGGACGGCTCCTATCTCGCCGAACTCCTGTTGGAAAAAGGCTATGAGGTCTATGGCCTCGTTCGCCGCTCCAGCACGGAAAAGTTCGAGCGCATCAACCACATCAAGGATCGCGTCAAGCTGATTCAGGCCGATCTCGCGGACCAGGTCTCGCTGATCGAGGCCGTGGGAAGCATCCGCCCGCGCGAGGTGTACAACCTGGCCGCCCAGTCCTTCGTGCCCGTATCCTGGAACCAGCCCCTGCTTACCGGCGACATCACGGCCCTGGGCGTGACGCGTATCCTCGAAGCCGTGCGCTATGTGAACAAGGACATTCGCTTCTACCATGCCTCCTCCAGCGAAATGTTTGGCCATGTGCGCGAAACGCCCCAGACGGAGTCGACACCCTTTTATCCCCGCAGCCCCTATGGCGTGGCCAAGGTCTACGGCCACTGGATCACGGTGAACTACCGCGAGAGCTACGACATGTACGCCTGCTCCGGGATCCTCTTCAACCACGAATCCCCCCGGCGCGGCCTGGAATTCGTCACGCGCAAGATCACCGACGGCGTCGCCCGCATCAAGCTGGGCCTTCAATCGGAATTGCGCCTGGGCAACCTCGACGCGAAGCGCGACTGGGGCTATGCCGGAGATTATGTTCGCGCCATGTGGCTCATGCTCCAACAGGACACGCCCGACGACTACGTCATTGCCACGGAGGAGACCCACAGCGTTCGCGAGTTTTGCGAGTTGGCCTTTGCCCGCGCGGACCCGCACTACGACGCCTATGTAAAAGTCGATCCAAAATTTTATCGCCCGGCGGAGGTGCATCTTCTCCACGGCGATTGCACCAAGGCGCGGAAGCAACTGGGCTGGGTACCCGAATGCAGTTTTCCCGAGCTGGTTAACCGCATGGTCGATGCCGATCTCGCGCGGGTCCAGGCGGAAATCGACAACCGTATCGTCACGGTATGAACAAGCGGGCACTCGTAACGGGCGCGGGCGGCTTCGTGGGCACGCGCCTCTCGGCCTGCCTCGAAGCCCAGGGCTGGGAAGTCGTGCGAAGCGGCCATCCCGCCGTGACGGGCATGCTTCCCTGCGATTTTCAAGACGACGCAGCGGTGCGCGCGCTGATCGCCGATGCGGGATCGCTGACCCACGTGTTCCACCTCGCCGCTATAGCCTTCGTGCCCGATGCCGAGCGCGATCCCGCGCGCGCCATGGACGTGAACCTCAACGGCACCATCCGCCTTTGCGCGGCCCTGCGAGAACTTAGCGCGCCGCCGCGTCTCATTTTTGTTGGCAGCTCCGAGATCTACGGCCCGCCCCAGGCGCTGCCCATGACCGAATCGCACGCCATCAGCCCCGCAAATGCCTACGCCGTCAGCAAAGCGGCGGCCGACCTCTATTGCGCCTATTTGTCTCGGATTCGCGCGCTGGACATCGTGCGCATGCGCCCCTTCAACCACGCGGGCCCCGGACAAGCCGACAGCTATGTCTTGTCCAGTTTCGCGCGGCAAGTGGCCGAGATCGAAGCGGGGCTCCGCCCGCCCGTGCTGGAAACGGGCAACCTCGAAGCCGCCCGGGATTTCCTCCACGTGGACGATGTACTCCGCGCCTATGAGGCCGCCGCGCTCCACGCGCCCGCGGGAGAGGCTTTCAATGTCTGTTCGGGGCGAGCCCAGCGAATCCAGAGTGCGCTGGATCAATTGCTTGCCATGAGCAGTGCGACCATCGAGGTGCGTCACGATCCCGCGCGCATGCGCCCCTCCGACGTGCCCGAAGCGTACGGTTCCTCCGCGAAATTGACCGAAATGACCGGGTGGCGTCCCGAGATTGCCTTCGATGCCCTGCTTCGCGACCTCCTCAACTACTGGCGGAGTTCAATCGCCAACCGCACGGCGCAATGAATCAGCAGGATGGTGTGAAGGTGAGGACCCGATCACGGGCGAATCGCTTTCTTGACGTCTTGACGCGGGTCATCTCCCACCTGCCCGGCGGCGTACACCCCAAGCCCAAACAACACCCGCGCAGCATACTCGTCTATCGCATGGGGAACCTCGGCGATATCGTGGTGGCCCTGCCCGCCTTTAAAGCGCTCCGCGATCGCTATCCCAAGGCCCGCATGATGCTCGTTACCTCGCCCACAAAGCGCGGGGCCCCCGGCGCCATCGAGGTGCTCGCGAAGGACGACACCTTCGACGAGATGATCGTTTACTACGAGGACGAAGCGTCCAGCCCCGCATTCTTGAAAAAACTCCGACGCCAGATCATCGCTGCAAGGGTCGATTGCGCCATTCTCCTGCCCGACGATCTCACCACGGTCAAGAGCCTCGCCAAGCAGATGGCCATCCTCGCGGCCTCCGGCATACGGCGCATCATCGGCGCGGAGGTCGTGGACCAGAAGGATTTCGGCAAGGGCCAGGTGCCCCGTCTGATGGATCTGATTCGCTCCCTTTATGAGGAGAAAGAACAGCCCCTCCGCTGGATCAGCTTCGATAACGACGACCGTGCCCGCGTGATCGAAAAGTTGCCCCAGGGCAACGGCCCGCTCATCGGCATGCAATGTGGCGCAAAGCGTCCCGCCAATCGCTGGATGCCCGAACGCTTCATCGCCTTGGGCAGGGTCTTGGTCAGTGAAATGGACGCCCGCCTCGTCTTCACGGGCAGCGCGGGGGAGAAGCCTCTCATCGACGCGATCATCGAAGGCATCGGTCCTGGCTGCACCAACCTCGCCGGACAGACCACCATCCCCGAACTCGCCGCCCTCGCTAATATGTGCGACTGCTTCGTGTCCAACGATACCGGCACCATGCACGTCGTCGCGAGCACCGGCAAGCCCGTCGTCGCCATCTTCTCCGCCCGCGACCACGCCCACCGCTGGTATCCCTATGGCGATCAGCACATCGTCCTGCGCCACAACCCCGCGTGCAGCCCCTGCCTCCAGGACACCTGCCCCCTCTACGACGAGCCCATCTGCCTCACCGCCCACGAAGTGGAGCACGTGCTGGCCGCGGTGCGCGAAGTGCTGGGGCGGTGAAAAATCTTCTCTGCCACGGAGGTCTTAGAGCGGCCGTTGACCGCAACCAAGAGTTTGAACCACGGAGACACGGAGGCGCGGAGAAGAAAAGGAGTTTCAGAGGCGGCGGTGTCGAGTCACGGAACGATTACGTTCGAGGAAATCTCTCTACCTTCTCTTTCTCATGTTGATTTCTCCGTGCCTCCGTGCACTCCGTGGTCATTGCTCTTCCGCACTCGTTCCCACGGTCCGCCGTGGGAATGCATACCGTTCCGCTCTGCGGAACAGATTTTGCGAAGGGAACTGGCCTTAATTTCTCTTAACGGAGAGGCAAAGCGTGTTGGAAAGCTGCCCCAGTTCAACTCTTGCAGAAACACTTTTCCGCGATTTCGGCTATAATGAGCCCAAAGGAGACTTGCGATGAATATTGTACTTCCTGAAAGGCTTGAAGAATTTGTCCGATCCAGAGTGGAGTCGGGCGAGTTTCGATCCGTGGACGAGGTACTTGAGCAGGGCGTGATGTTGCTGCAGGAGAATATGAGACGGATCGAGACGACTCAGCGAAGCTCGAAGCGTTGAAAAGCTTGGTTGCCGCAGGTATAGCCGACGCCGATCAGGGGCGGCTGACGAGTTTCAATCTCGATAGGATACGGGAGCGGGGAGAAGCGCAGCTCGGAGCTAGAAGGGCAAAGGGGTAATATGTGGGGCACGTTCGATACACGTTTCTTGCAGAGACGGATCTCGAAGATATCTGGTTCTACATCGCCCGTGACGACCGTCGCGCGGCGGATCGTGCTGTGATTGCGATAGATGCCGTATGCGTGAGGTTTTCGGATGTCCCAGAGGCGGGGAGATTACGTCTGGATATTGGGGATGGAGTTCGAAATGTGGCGTGGGGGAAATATGTGATCTACTACCGTGGAATTGACGGCGGCATTCAAATCTTGCGAATTCTCCACAGCGCACGTCTCGCAACGCCAAACCTGTTTGATATCGAGTGAACAGCCCTTGACCTGGATTTCGGTCACCTAATTTCACCCAGGATTCGCTGCTTCGCCAATTCCCAATCTTCCAATTCGGTCTCGCCAGACTTCAGTGCCGCATCGCGTTCGTGCAATACCTCCCCGTGCCACGCGGGCGATGGGGCGTTCGTTTCATTGCGGTAAAGATCTTCCATGTTAAGTTCCATAGTCTAGAGTTTGCCTGCCGCCGACCTTTCGTCCAAGGGAATGGAAATCTCAGTTGACGCGATGGAATTTCTCGAGATAATATTTGGTGCCCTCTGTAACAAGGCCTCGCTCATACTGCAATTTGTAAACTTTTGGAGCAGTATAATAGTCGGTGAGATATACGTCATAAAAAGTTCGTATCGGTTCAATAGGTATTTCGGGATATAGAGGGACCTGCATTAAGACCCTAAGTCTGCATCCACCCTCCCAACCATGATCTTTGTAATAATAATGCAGAGCCAGAGTGGTGCTTAAGCCTGAAGCCAACCGACCAGAATACACTCCATGATCTTTTTGAAACTCAGTCTCGGCTTGTATATTCGCGTCTATGAGGTCGGGGAGTAACTCGTCGTTACGTGTCAACATGAGCCCGCGAGCAGCATTCTCCTGCACCAACCAAGTGCATTCAGCTTCATCTACCAAGTTCGGTAGTGCACCGCCGGACTTCAACACCAATTCACGTGCTTTATCCTCTTCCATAAGCTGCAGCAACAACTCATTGGCTTTATCGGAATTGATGTAGCCAAACCCGCTCACGGCGCAATACTTTTGCAACGCCGTAAGATCGGACCATCCCGGATATTGACGAAATGCAACCCAGTCTTCCTCGCGCTGGAAAAAATCGTATAGAGACTTGAACGCTTTTTCCTTGTCCGGCTCAAGAATAGCGATTGCCATTACGGCTGTCCACCAGCCGCCGGCGCTTTGAGGCTCATCCAGTGTCGCATACAATTGAGGCAGATCCTTCAACGTCAAGGCAATCTCGGCTTTTTCCTGAAATGTGTATCCGTCCACCACTCCATAGCTAAAATAGCCTAGACGTTCCTTAAATGATCTGCCTTGCATTTCCTTTTTGATGGCATCGTTATCCGCATCCAGCTTTCCATTAATCTCTTTTGTATGGGCTATCAATTTCTCGTTTGCCATGGCTCGGTCCTCAGGCTCGCGGGCCGAACTCATATCTTTCATGACTTGCAAGAGTTCCGGGTCTATCCCCGCATACGGGTCCTTTCGAACAGGTTCAACATCGCCTCGATAAACCTCGACTTGGGCACGATTCGAATGAATCAGCGACAACAATACTGGCCCGGAAACTACAAGCGTGAGGGACACTATTGCAAACAGGCTGCCTTTGTTCATCTTCATAACTTATCTCCCGCACAAGAGGGTTCAGCACTACTGAAATGCTTCACACCGTATCGCCCACCATGCCAGGCCCGCTGGAACTTTATACGTCTCGGTCGTGCCGACATCAAAACTATACACCAGTTCGACCCTTTGGCGGGCATTCCCGCCGCGAGGCACTGCCCCATGCGCCCCACATGGCACCCGCCGCGCAATCCGTGTAAAATCGCCCCACAGACCACCATGCACCCCAACCCCGGAACCCTATGTGCGGCATTTGCGGAAAATTTAACTTCGACGCGGCCCGGCCCGTTGCGCCCGAACTCCTTCGCGACATGGGCAGCCTCATGGCCCATCGCGGGCCCGACGACAGCGGCCTCTTCGCCGAAGGCCCCATCGGCCTGGGTCATCGCCGTCTCAGCATCATCGATGTGGCGGGCGGTCACCAACCCATTTCCAATGCCGACGGCTCGGTCTGGATCGTCTTTAACGGCGAGATCTACAACCACCTCGAATTGCGCGCCGATCTCGAGTCGCGCGGCTACCGCTACAAAACCCACAGCGACACCGAGACCATTCTCCACGCCTACGAGGCCTGGGGCAGCGACTGTGTCGCGAAATTGCGCGGCATGTTCGCCTTCGCCATCTGGGACGCCCGTGATCAGAGCCTCTTTCTTGCGCGCGATCACTTCGGCATCAAGCCCCTCTACTACACGCAGACGAACGGGGCGTTCCTCTCCGCGTCGGAGTTGAAGGCGCTCTTTCTCGATGACGACGTGGAGGAAACCCTCGATCCCGTCGCGCTCTACGACTATTTCACCTTCAAGTTCATCCCCGGCCCGCGCACGCCCTTCCGCGCCATCAAGAAATTGCCCCAGGCCCACTGGATGCGCGTTCGCGATGGCGAGGTGGAGATTCAGCGCTACTGGACACCACGCTTCGATGGCATCTCCACGCGAAGCGAGCCCGAATTGCTCGAAGAGCTCGAAGCGCTGCTGCAAGATTCCGTGCGCGAGCAATGCATGAGCGAAGTGCCCCTCGGCGTATTTCTCAGCGGCGGCGTCGATTCAACCCTTCTCGCCTTGCTCCACGCCAAGCTCACCGACCGCCCGATCTCCACCTTCGCCATGGGTTTTCGAGGGCAGCGCGGCTTCGACGAAACCGCGTACGCCGCGACTGCCGCAAAGGCCTGCGGCGCGGATCACCACACCTTTCAGTGCGGCCCCGAATCGACGAAGTCCCTCCCGGATATCCTCTGGCACCTGGAAGAGCCCCTGGCCGATGCCGCCATGTTGCCCCTTCACGCCCTGTGTCACGAAGCAGCGAAACACGTGACGGTCGTCCATTGTGGCGATGGTGCCGATGAAATCTTCGGCGGCTACTCCAGGTTCTACTGGGACAACATCGCCACCCAGTTCGGTCGCGTACCGGATCCCTTCCGACGGGGCCTGCTCGCGCCGATCTTTCGCGCGATGCAATCCCTCCCCGGCCCCCTGAAGGAACTGGGGCGTCGCGGCGAGAAATTCTGCACCTATGCGGGGCTCGATCCCGCCGCGCGCTACATGAACTGGTTCACCCACATCCACGACGACATCAAGCACCAGTTGTTGCATCCGGATCTGCTGCTGGAAGTGGGGGCGTACCGCTCCGCATCAGTCTTCGAACAGATATTTAACGATGCCCGCGCCACAGGTCTCGACGCCATGGGCCAGCGCCAATACTGCGAGCTACACAATTTCGTGCCGGACGATCTCATGCTGAAGTCGGACAAGATAGCCATGTCCGCGAGTCTCGAAGGGCGATTCCCATTCCTTGATCCGCGCCTGGTCGAGTTCGGACTTTCCCTGCCAGTGCATCAGAAAATGGGCGCGCGCGACCTCAAAGTCTTGCTCAAGAAGCTTCTGGCGAAGCACATGCCGCCCGAGTTTGTGAACCGCAAGAAGCAAGGCTTCGAGGTGCCCGTGGCCGACTGGTTTCGCGGCCAACTCAACAGCGATCTACACAAAATGGCGCACAACCTCGACGCTCGCGATGGCCACTTGCTGAATGGAACCTATGTGAAGGCCCTCGTGAATCGCCTCGATGCGGGCGACCCAACGGCGTCCCGCCCCTGCTTCAGCATCTACATCTTCGAGCAGTGGCGGCAGATCTTCGAGCATCCGCGGCAAAAATGCCGCGAACGCCTGAAGCTATTGAAGTCCCAGCCGCAAGCGAGTCCCTGATTCGGAAAACATCCGTCCTATCCGTCGTATCGGTCCTACACCATCGAGCGTCCCGTGCCATCTGAAGTTACCGCCACATCGCGTTTCACCGCCGGTCTCGCCCTACTCGGCGCGGCCCTGGCAGCCTGTTGCGCGGCCATCGCCTGGCTTTCCCACGACTTCACTTACGGATCCGAAATGGCCGAGCGACCCATACTGCTCTTCGTCGCGTTGCTCATGCTGGCCGCGTTGCCCTACTTTGGCGCGGTCTACCTCGCACCACGCGCGAACCTGACGCGGAAGCTCGCATGGGGTATTTTCGTTTGCGGTGCGGCGATGCGCCTGATGATGGCCACTTCCCAGCCCATTCTCGAAGACGATTTCTACCGCTATCTCTGGGACGGCGCGGTGACGGCCCATGGGCACAATCCCTACACGATTCGGCCCGCCGACGCTCGGGCGGGCGGGGAAGGGGTATCGCCGGAGATCCTCGCCCTCGCGCAGGAGAGCGGGATCGTGCTGCAGCGGGTGAACCACCCGGAACTCGGCACCATTTATCCCCCTGTGGCCCAGACGGTCTTCGCCTTCGCCCACTGGTTGGCGCCCTGGGGCCGTGCGAGCCTCCTGACGCTCTACTACGCCGCCGATTGCGCCGTCTTCGCGCTCCTGATTGCCTTGCTGCGAAGGGTGAACAAAAGCCCCGCCCTCGTACTGATTTATTGGTGGAATCCACTCTGCGTGAAGGAGATCTACAATTCCCTGCACATGGACATCCTCCTGCTGCCCTTTGTGTTGCTTTTCCTCTGGAAGCTTCTGCGCGGACGTCCCCTGCCGGCCTCAGGCGCATTGGCCGTGGCAACTGCCGTTAAACTCTGGCCGGTCCTGCTCGTCGCGCCCCTCGCTGTGATACTGCGCAGGTCACCCCGAATTCTGGCCTTCAGCCTGACCATTTTTCTCGTCCTCGCCGCAGTCCTCCTCGCGCCCATGGCCGCCACGCGCATGCTGGGCGACGCATCGGGCGTAGCCGCCTACAGTGCGCGCTGGGAGATGAACGACGCCCTCTTCATGGTGTTCCCCTGGTCGGTCAAGCACATCGCCGCAACAATGGGCCACACGCTGACTGCGGGCGAGGCCCATCGCATTGGCAAAATGATCGCCGGGCTCATCCTGCTCGCCGCAATTGCGCTGATTTGTCGCCGCGCCGCAAATCGGGAGAGCGCCGACAATGGCCGTGTGCCTCCGGTCATCATGGCCACGCTCTGGACCATCGCCGCCCTTTTTCTGCTCAGTCCGACGCAATTTCCGTGGTATTTCACTTGGTTTGCCCCCCTGCTGGCCCTCATCCCCACCCGGGGCATGCTTCTACTGACCTTGACCCTGCCCCTTTATTACCTGAAATTCTATCTCGATGCCCGAGGCCAGGTGCAGCTCTTCCACCAAGGCGTCGTCTGGCTGGAATTCATCCCCGTGTGGCTCCTCCTCCTGTGGGACTGGGGCAGAGAGCGTCGTCGGAAACTTACCGACTGATGTGAAGATTCTTTCCTTTGCGCCTTAGCGCCTTAGCGTGATAATTCTTGCTGCTTTCCCCCCGATTTCCCTCGCGCGCCCCGCTTCGTGCTATCGTGTAGCGCCCCGTGCCCAAGCCCACAGAAAGTTCCCATGCGAAACGAACACACCATTGCCGTCATCATCCCCGTTCTCAACGAAGAAGCCGCCATCGGCAGGGTGATCGACGACATCCCCGTCTGGGTGGACGACATCATCGTGGTGGACAACGGCTCCATCGACAACACGGCCCGCGTCGCGGCGGAGCACGGCGCGCGGGTGATCGCGGAGCCTCAGCGGGGTTATGGCGCGGCCTGCCTCCGGGGTATCGAGGCCTTGAATGCACCCGATATCGTCGTGTTTCTCGACGGCGACTACAGCGATCACCCGGAAGAAATGCCGCTGCTGGTCGATCCCGTGATTCAAGGCGAAGTCGATTTCATGGTCGGATCCCGTGCTCTCGGTGTTCGAGAGCCCGGTGCCCTCACGCCCCAGGCCGCCTTTGGAAACTGGCTCGCCACAAAGCTGATCCGGCTCTTCTGGGGTATTCGTTACACCGATTTGGGCCCCTTTCGGGCCATCCGCTATCGTACATTGCTCCAGCTCGGCATGACCGATCAGGACTACGGATGGACCGTGGAGATGCAGATCAAGGCCGCCCTCCACGCCGTGCCGGCGGACGAAGTGCCTGTTTCCTATCGGAAGCGTGAGGGGGTCTCGAAGGTTTCCGGCACCGTGCGCGGCGTGGTCGGCGCGGGCTACAAGATTCTCAGCACCATCTTCCTCAGCGCGCTCTTCTCGAAGCACACCCTCAAGACCGGGCTCTTGGTCTATTTCACCCGATTCCCCGAGCCCGGCACCACGAAAACCCGCCTTATTCCCGCGCTGGGCGCCGAAGGGGCCGCCGACCGTCAACGCATGATGACCGTCCACACCTTCCGCCAATCCATTCCACCGCTTGAGGAAGTGGAAACCCAGATTCGCTATACCGGCGCGGATCGGCCTGCACTCCGCCAATGGTTGGGGCCCGATCATCTTTACACGCCCCAGGGGGAAGGCGATCTGGGCGAACGTATGGCCCGCGCCTTGGAGGAGGGCTTTAACCTGGCCTACGGACAAGTCGTCCTCTGCGGCACCGACTGTCCCGCCATGAACAGCCGCCATACCCTGGAGGCCTTCAAGGCCCTGGAAACAGCGGATCTCGTCATCGGGCCTGCCACGGACGGCGGTTATTATCTCATCGGCCTCTCCCTGAACGGTGCGCCGGAGGAGGTCATGCGCCTCTTCGAGGGCGTCGAATGGGGAACCGCGTCGGTGCGCCAGCAGACCCTCGCCAATGCCGAGCGTATCGGTCTCCGTGTGGCCCTCTTGGAGGAACTGTCGGATGTGGATGAGCCGGAAGACTTGGTGCACTGGGAAAATACACAGCGGGCTACCCGCATTTCCGTTATCATTCCCACTTGGAACGAGGACGAACACATCGGCCCACTGCTCGATGCTCTGGCCGCCTCCCCCGACATCGAGGTCATCGTCGTCGACGGCGGCAGCACCGATTCCACCGTCGAAATCGTGGCCTACCGCGCGCGCGTCATTCATTCGGAGCGGGGGAGGGCCGTGCAGATGAACGCCGGCGCCGCCGTCGCGAGCGGAAATTATCTACTCTTTCTTCATGCCGACAGCCTGCCGCCACGAGACTTTTCGCAGTGTGTGCGCCAGACCCTGGCCTTCGATCGCGTGGTCCTGGGGGCCTTCGCGCTCCGGATTGACGGCTCGAGCCGGTGGATTCGTGCAATAGCCTGGGCCGCCAATCTCCGGAGCCGTTGGCTCTCGACTCCATACGGTGACCAGGGGCTTTTTTTAAGGCGCGAAACATGGGAAGCCCTCGGCGGCTACCCCATACTGCCCATGCTGGAAGACTACGCACTCGTTCGGGCGGCGCGAAAACGGGGCGTTATCATAACCGTCGATCGTGCAATCACCACCTCCGCCCGCCGATGGAAAAGGGAAGGTCTCCTCCGCCTGACCGCCCTGAACATCATCACCTTCATTGCCTATCCCATGGGCGTGAAGGCCCGGACGATCGCCCGTTGGTATGGCCGCGATTAGCCACCCCGCCACAGGCGAGAGCGATCATCCGTCGCTGTGGCCAAGGGATTGTCCCGGCGCAATCTGATCGCGAACCCGTTGCTTGAGGACCTTCATTTCCGGGAAGCCACCTTCCTCTTTCCGCGACCACAACAAGACATCATCGCATCGCACTTCAAAGATGCCGCCGCTACCGGGAATCAGAGCCACCTCACCCAGTTGTCCCTGGAACGTGGTCAAAAGCTCCTGGGCACACCAGGTCGCGCGGAGCATCCAGCGACACTGGTCACAGTACTGAATTGAAATACGGGGTAACTGTTCCATAAGGGGGCCTTTCTGCGTTGTGGCGGCCATTATGGCGAAGCCATCAGAAAAAGTAAACGCACGATTGACTTCGGTCGCGTCCAAATGCCATACTACTCCTCCTTTGCGCCAAACGCGTTGGTTTGCCGGCATCTATGCCCGGAAAACTCCGAAAAATTGAGAGCGCCACCATAGCATTTATTGTTTTGATGGCTTTTCTCACGTAGGGTGTGGGCTCGGTTCCGGCTAAGGTCCGACCGATAATTTTCCTGAAAACTTGAAATAGCAATTCGAGTTTTGATAGTATTTCGCACATCGCAGCGACGAGCGGTCAACTGGCCAGTCGCGCTGCGAACAAAATTGAAAACCCAAAGGTGTTGCCTCAATAGGTTTGAGGAGTGAGCTCTTCTTCGTGAAGCGCCCAGCAAATCCCGGCAACGTCCGCGATTTGACAATGCCTTTCTGGTTTTGCTAAGATTTCACAGTTCTTGGGCGCAAGCTCAGGTGAGTGGTTGCTTGAAGCGGCCCGCAGTTAAATTGAATCAAAGTTGCCTCCACGAAGGCGCTACTACGGCAGCGCTGGAAGCGACTGGCTGGCAGTTAGTTCGGTGGGAATTTGACATACATCAAATTCATCCGGTATACTGCTTCCCCGCTGATGTGAAAGCGCAGTGGGCCAGTCCCATGACTGACCTTTGGGTCGGTGGTGGTGCGAGGCAACGACAGTTGAATGGCAATCTACGGTGCTTGGTTGGCTCCTGAAAAGTTCTCGGGAATTAAGTTGACATAGCGCTTAGTAATTTGCTATCTTATGTATCGCTTGACCGCACGACGGTCTTGGCGGTAAAACACGCACCGGCGGCTGACGCTTCGGCGTTCTTCGGTTGGTTTGTGCGTGTGTGCTTTTATGCTCTTTGAAAATTGAATACGATGCATATCGACAAATTAAACCATTGTCTTGT
>JBHEKR010000041.1:0-5688 GCA_041859365.1 Candidatus Hydrogenedentales bacterium | reverse complement strand
CCGGGCGTGCGCTGTTTCATTCGGGGCCAGGGTCTGGCCCGTGGTCCACTTTTAGTGCACTGTCGTTGCGAACCGTACGCGCTGGAAGCCCTGGGCGGGGCCTGAGCTTGGCGCAGTTGCCAGGCAGTCCACGTCGTGGGTGCCGGGCGTATGGAAGGTGTGCTTCAGCTCGGAGGCGGTGGAGACCTCAAGGCCATCGACGCGCCACGCATGTTGCTGGTAGCCGGGCGGTGCGAGGAAGGTCATCTCGGTGTGCGCCGCGACCTCCGTGCGGACCGGCGGCATGGCCACGACCCGGGTATACGCGGTCGCTTGTCCCATGGCGGCCACCTTGCCGTCCGCTTCTTCCGTCTCCAGATAGGTGAGGACATACTCGCCCGGGGTCGTGAAGGTGTAGCTGATCGCACTGACTTCACGGCTTTCCGCGACCAGTTCGCCATTCATGAACCAGGCGTAGGACCGCTGGGGTCCGGGCTTGACGGGCATGGACAGTTCCAGGGTTTGGCCCTCGTAGTAGACGCTGGGAAGGTCAATACTGATCGTCGCGCGCCCAGAGGAGCTGACCAGTCCCATCTTTTCCTTGACCCGTTGTTCGGATTCTCCCGTGAGTGCGGCGCGCTTCTCCACGATATCGGGCACATCACTCAGGGGGGTGAAGACGCGAATCAGCACCGGGCCCGCCGTGGTCTCGATGTTGAGATCGTAGCTGCCCACTTCGACGGTCGGGCTTGGCCCGATGGTGATTGCGCCGTCCGTTTTCGCCAGTTGGAGCATGTGCTTGTAGTCGTGGCCGCTGGCCATCAACTGCCAATTGCCGATGCCCGCGGCGGAGACGGGAACACCGTCGTTAGAAAGTTTGACGACGACGGACTGTTGTGGCGCGGTGAAAGTGACATAGGCGGGGTCTGCCAGCACGGCGGCGGTGCACGGCAGCGCCACCAGGCAAGCGGCCAGGATCGTACCCAGGGTACGCGCTGGATGCATCAAGAGCGGATTCTTCAATGGGGGAACTCCTTGGTGTTAAGTAATGCGGCTTCGCAATATGCGCTGCCGCGCGAACCGATCGCGCTATTTCATGCGCCCGTAGACGAGCAGGGCGGCCCCGGCGACGATAGAACCGACGCCCGCCCAGACCGGTACATTGACGGTTTCCTTTTCCTGGATCGTCAGCTCGATGGGGCCGAGCTTCGCGCCTTCGGATTCCTTGGTATAGCTGAACTGGCCATAGACCAGCGCGAGAATACCGGCCGCGATCAAGACGATCCCTATCAAGACTTCTTTACGCATACATTCGTCTCCAAAATTGAATTGCAGTATTCACGGTGAGCGCGGACACCGGCGGTAGCCGGGGCCGTCGAATTACAGGACGCGGCGTCCCTGGATGACGCGAATCAGAATGACCACGATTGCGATGACCAGCAGCGCGTGGATGAGGCCGCCCATGGTGTACGACGTGACCAGACCGAGGAGCCACAGCACGACGAGTACGATGATGAGTGTTTCGAGCATGGTTCCAGTTCCTTCTTTGGTCGCCTGGCGCAGCCTAGCGCCAGGCTTGTTTTGCGGGAAGACGGACCGCTGCTGGTCCGTTGTATTTTTCAAATGCGAAACGTCCGTGGCGGCAGGATTGCCGCCACGGACGAATGGGACTTACTGTACAAACGTGATGCGACGGTTCAACTTGCGGTTGGCCTCGTCGGTGTTCGGCACGGCAGGCATGGTCTCGCCGTAGGCTTTGGTCGTGATGCGTTCGGGCTGAATGCCTTGTGCGATCGCGTAGTCGCGCACGGCATCCGCACGGCGCTGGCTGAGGGCCATGTTGTAGTCATCGGAGCCGCGGTCACAGGTGTGTCCTGCGATTTCGATGTCGTCATTGGGGAATTCCTTGAGGATGCCAATGACGCGGTCCACTTCCACCTTGCCTTCTGCTTTCAGGATGGACTTGTCGAAGTCGAAGAGGACTTCACCCGACAGGACCATTTCGCGCTTTGCCCGCACGGGATCGGCTGCGGGTGCTGCCACGACTTCGACGCGTTCGCCGAAGAAGATGGTGCGAACCATCTGGTCGATGGCCGCGACGGAGTTCAGGTCGGCGGCATTCCAGTAGGCACCACATTGCGCGCCGGTGGCCATGTCTTGCAGCAGCTTGCGGCCGCGGTCGCGGTTGCCAATCTGTACGGTGTAGATGCACAACTCGCCGTTGTGCGCAGCCTTGATGGCTTCACACGCATTCAGCACGGCGCGGTCACTGCGGACCAGACCGTCGGAGAAGACCAGCAGGGCGCCGCGGCCACCCTTGCCCTTCATCTCGGGCGCCACCATGCGAATGGAGCGGCTGAGCGGGGTCAGACTGCCCAAGAGCGCGATGCGGGATTCGGCGGCTTCAAACTCCGGGCGGTTGTACGGGCCGAGCGGGAGCTGGACCCATTGCTCCACCGAGACGCCGGAGAAGGAATCGATGCCGGCCTCATAGGGTCCATCGGGCATCGCGCCGGTGAAGGCGTCCACCAGGGCTTTTTCGTGTCGGTACTTCCCGCCGGACATGGAACCGGTCACATCGACCAGCACAATGATCTGGTCCAGGGCCAACTGCTCGTTGGCGGAAGGCACGGCCGGTGCCGTGGCCAAGGGCGCCGCGCCGCGGCCGGTCATGCAGCCCGCCAGGGGCAGCAGCATACACACTGCCCCTAGACACAATAACTTCGTCGGTATCTTCATGGTCATCTTCCTTTCGTTGACTGCGATTGGGGCCGACTCTTTGTTCCAACGGTACCGGGTGCCGGCTACGCGACACTGCCCGTGGGCCCACTCGCCCCCAAGACGCAGATTCGTTTGACTCGTGTTCACTCGTGGTGCGGCCTACCAAGGCCGCGCACACCGCAGAGGATGGGCTAGCGTGCCGGGTCCGCGGTGAACAGGGCCGAGATGGTGTGCCCCGTGTTGATGTTCTCAAAGGTATGGCGGTTTACGGCGCCGATGGACTTTCCGTCCACCAGGACGTCGGCCACGTGAAAGCCGGTGTGTGGCGTGACGGAGAAGGTGCGGCTGGAGCCATAGGAAGCGCTGGTGCTGCCCGTGGGTGAGATGGAGCCGCCCTGCGCCGCGCTGGCGAGTATGGTCTCGCGCCGCGTTTCGCGCTTTGCATTGTTGGTGCGGGTACTCTCCGCCGCGTTTTCGATGGCTTCGCCGCCGCGCTGAATATCCTTGCCGGCCCCGCGAAAGGTATTGCATCCCAACGCGCACGTACTGGCCATACCACACACGGCCAAGGCGACCAAGGCGCCATTTAGTAGCTTCATTTCATTCTCCTTGCATTGCCGGGATTCGCCCCGGCGGTAACCACCCGCCAACGTTGCACGGGTCCAGGCCGGACTCAAACCATGACGCGGTTGTGCGCCATCCAATACAAGCCCACTCGCTCTACGACGGCCTGAAAGTCGGGAAAGCTGAGCGGCTTGATGATGTAACTGTTCGCCCCGCAGCGGTAACTGGTCTCCACGTCTTCGGCCGAATTCGAGCTGCTGAAGATCACGACGGGCGTGAGGGTGAGCGCGTCCTGCGGTTCGATGGAGCGAATCTGGCCCAGCACCGAGATGCCGTCTACGCCGGGCATTTCCAGGTCCAGCAGGATTAGACGTGGTGGGGGTAGCCCCACCCTGGTGGTCCATGCGCCGCGCGCGAAGAGAAAGTCGAGGGCCTCCGCCCCGCTGCGTACGGCCAACACACGGACGCTACGAATCGAGTCAATGAGTGCCTCCACGATCGAAGTGCGCTCGCTGTCGTTGTCTTCCACTACGAGAATATCAACGGTCTCATCGTGCATCACAAGCTTAACTCCAAGTGCGGAGGGCGTGGCGGAAACCACTAATTCACGCCTCCATAGCCTGAGGGTACCGGTCGCGCGTAAAGATTGGGCAAAGGTGGGGCAAAGCTTCGGTAGGTGTGCAATCGACGACTGCCGGGCGTCTTACTGCGCTGTCTCGCAGCGGTCCACCTTTTACCAGATCCTTACTCAGCGTTTGCCCAGCATTTAATCGCCTCTGTTTCAATGGCTACCAATGGCTGACCTTCGACTGCCCCGGTGGCGGGCGAGGGACGGCATGGCGGGAGCATCTGAGGGGTTCCCGATGTCGAGTTCCAGGTAGACCACCTACGGCGGAAGCGCCGCCTTCAAACGAAGGATGGAAGGAAGAGTACGATGTTATTGCGAAACGCGACGAAGTTGGGGATCATCGCATTGACCTGCATGCTAGGCCTGATTGGGGCCAGTGGCTGCTCAGGGGGGGGCGCTCCCACGGTGACGTCCACGGACCCAGCGAATGGGGCCGTAGGCGTGGCGGTGGGCAAGACTATCACCGCGACCTTCAGCCAACCGATGAACCCGGCTTCGGTCAATTCGAACACCTTCACCCTGAAGCGCGGCACGGCGCCCGTCACGGGCACGGTGTCCTATTCTGGCACCACAGCGACGTTCAACCCCGCGGGCGATCTTGCTGCTGGCACGCGCTACACGGCCACGCTCACCAAAGATGTGGGCATTGCGGACAAGCACTATCCGGGTTATCCCCCGGATGATGAAATTGATCCCAGCATTGGCGATGGCGACGAAGACGATAGGCACGGCCATGGCCATGGATTCGGGCACATCGGCGCTTGGCTAGTCGGCCTGTTCGCGTTGGGCAGCGGTGGCGATGGACCGCCGAGCGACATGCTGACGCAGGACGTCGTGTGGAACTTCACGACCGCCACGACCGGTGAAGGCGAAGGGGAGGGCGAGGGTGAAGGCGAAGGCGAGGGGGAAGTAGATACCACCGCGCCGACGGTCATCTTCACGCTGCCGCTGAATGGTGCGGTCGGCGTTCCCGCCGGAAGCAACGTCACGGCCGCCTTTAGCGAGGCGATGAACGGCGCGAGCATCAACGGCGCAACCTTTACGTTGGCTCGTGGCACCGTCCCGGTTCCCGGTGACGTGAGCTATTCGGGGAATACGGCGGTCTTCAATCCGACGAATCCGCTGAGCAGTGGGACCTTGTACAGCGCCACGATCTCGACGGGCGCCGAGGACCTGGCGGGCAACGGCCTGGCTTCGGATGTGAACTGGACCTTTACCGTCGCTCCCGTTGCAGACAATGTTCTGCCGACAGTGCTTCTTACGTTCCCCGAAGATGAAGCCGCCGACTTCCCGCGTGCCAGCAATGTGCTCGCGGCGTTCAGCGAGGCGATGGATCCCGCAACGATCACGACGGCGACGTTCCTGCTTTCGCAGGGCGGCACCGCCGTTCCCGGCACTGTGACGTACGCCGGCTCCGCCACCACCTTTGATCCGACGAACACCCTGTTCGCGGGTACGACGTACACCGCCACCATTACCACGGGTGCAGAGGATCTCGCGGGCAATGGCCTTGCGGAGGACTATGTGTGGACCTTTGTGACGGGCACCGTTGAAGATACGACGAACCCGACGGTAGTGCTGACGTTCCCCCAGGATGGTGCCGAACTGGTCTCGCGCACGAGCAACCTCGTGGCCATCTTTGATGAAGTCATGGCACCTGCGACGATTACGAACACGACGTTCACGCTTTCGCAAGGCGCCAATGCGGTTGCCGGCACCGTGAGCTATGCGGGGGCGACGGCGACGTTTAACCCGGAGAGCACGCTGACCGCGAACACCTTGTACACGGCCACCAT
>JBHEKR010000542.1:0-17530 GCA_041859365.1 Candidatus Hydrogenedentales bacterium | reverse complement strand
GGCGCTGGAACTTCCCCTTGGTACGGGAAGTGGCGAAGGCGAAGGCGAAGGAGAAGGAGAAGGAGAAGGAGAAGGAGAAGGAGAAGGAGAAGGAGAAGGAGAAGGAGAAGGAGAAGGAGAACCTGTTACCCTAAGGGAAGCTGCGGAAGCGCTAGATGACGCGTTCGCGGATGCCGACACCAATCGTGATGGTACTTTAAGCTTCGCGGAGGCCCGGTCCGAAGTTCCAGGCCTTACCCAGGCGCAGTTTAACTCCATGGACAGCAATAACAGCGACACCTTGACTGTGGCGGAGCTCCGGCAGGTGACCGGCGGGGGGGGCGGCTGTGCGGCTTCGAAAGCAGGCGCCTTACCATTCGCGGAAAGTTTGGGTGAGTGGATCATCGGCGCGCTGAGCCTGGCGACATTTGGATTTTGTGGACGGTTCATATCGACGGGCGATTGATGCATCGTTTGCTCGCAATTTTGGCGTGATCAATTGCACACCGCCCCGCCCGGGCGGTGTTGCTCTTTCGCAGCGTTTGAACTTGCCCGGCCCTTGAGGTTGCATGCCCGTCGGGACTCCGCTATTCTTGGGTTTTGAACCTCAAGGAGAAGATCCGTGTCCCGAATTGCCCTCCCCGCCCTTGGTATCTTTCTGTTAGTGCTTGCCGCGCTGCAGCCAGCGTGGGCCAACCCCCACGACTTCGATGTGGTGGTCTATGGCGGCACCGCGGGTGGAGCTATCGCCGCCGTGGCTGCGGCGGAGGAAGGTCGAAGGACGGTCTTAATCGAGCCTCGGACGCACATTGGCGGCATGACGTCGGGGGGACTTGGGCGGACGGACTTCGGGGACATGTCGGTCATCGGCGGACGCTCGAAGGAGTTCTACGTCCGGCTCGGGAAGCACTATGGCGAATCGGTCTCGTGGTATTTCGAACCCCATCAGGCCGAGCGGGTGCTTCGGGAGCGGCTTGAGGCGGCGGGCGTCACGGTGGTCTTTGGGAGCCGGCTGAAGTCGCTGGAGAAGATGGATGGGAGGATAACTTCCATCACGCTCCTGAACGAAGCGATCTATACGGGTTTCGTCTTCATTGATTGCTCCTACGAGGGCGATCTGCTGCCGCCAGCGGGTATCACCTATACCTGGGGTCGGGAAGGACGCGACGAATACGGCGAATCGCTGGCGGGCAAGGTGGACTATTGCCCCAAGCACCAGTTCGAGGTGCCGATTAATCCCTACGGCGAAGACGGTGCGCTCCTACCATTGATTCAGGGAGACGATGGCCTGAAACCGGGGGACGGCGACAAGAAGGTTCAGGCCTACAATTTCCGCATGTGCCTGTCCAGCGACAAAGAGAATCAGGTGCCCTTCCCGAAGCCCGACGGCTACGACCCGGCGCGATGGGAGATCCTGCGCCGCTATCTCGCTGCGCGCCCGGGTTTGATCATGGACGACATCATGATCGTCTCGCCCATGCCCAACAACAAGACGGACGTCAACAATCGTGGGCCGGTCTCCACGGATTTTATTGGCGGAAGCTGGGACTATCCTGAGGCGAGTTATGAGGAGCAGGCGCGCATCTGGAAAGAGCACGAGGACTACGTCAAGGGTTTCTTCTATTTCCTTGCGAATGACCCGTCCGTACCCAAGGTGCTGCAGGATGAAGTCAATGGATGGGGTCTGGCCAAGGATGAATTCGCCGACACGGGCCACTGGCCGCACCAGCTCTATGTGCGCGAGGCGCGCCGCATGATCGGCGCCTACGTCATGCGTCAGAAAGACCTCCAGGACGAGCGAACGAAGGACGACACCATCGGTATGGGCTCCTACAATTCGGATTCTCATCATGTGCAGCGGTTTGTGGTCGACGAGTCGCCCCGTTGGGAAAAGGGGACGCCATCGCTGATAAACGAGGGCGATGTTCAGGTGCCGGTAAAGGCCTACGAAATGCCCTACCGCGCTTTCGTCCCGAAGAAAGATGAATGCACCAACCTCCTCGTGGGCTCCGCCTTTTCCGCGACGCATGTGGCCTATTCCAGCATGCGCATGGAGCCCCAGTATATGATCATCGGCGAGGCGGCTGGCATCGCGGCTTCGATGGCCATCGCGGGCGCGTTGGCCGTGCAGGATATCGACATAAAATCATTGCAGGACAAACTTCATGCCCACGGCGGCGTCCTGCGGCGGGAGGACTCAAAGCCCCCTTATTTTGATGTGCGCGACTTGCCCGGCATCGTGCTGGATGAAGACGCCGCCGAGACACAGGGCGAGTGGGGCACTTCTCGGGGCGTGCCGCCCTACGTGGGCTATGAATACTTGCACGAAAAAGTGGCCAATACCCCCGAATCGCGGGTGCGCTACACCCCGGAACTGCCAAAGGATGGTCGGTATGAAGTGCGCATGTCCTACACCGCCGAGAGGTTCCGTGCGCAGAAGGTCAAGGTGGTCATTCAGACGGCGGAGGGTCAGGAAATCCAGTTCGTGAACCAGCAGAAGGATCAGGGTCCTCTCTCGCCCTTCATTTCACTGGGCACGTTCGCCTTCAAAAAGGGCAAACAGGGCTACGTGGAAATCCAGGGTGGGGAGGACGCGGGCGGCTTCATCGTGGCCGATGCGGTCCAGTGGCTTCCGAAGGAGTGAAGGATGACCGGCGCGCCGCCGCATGGCCTCGAAGATGGATTTGCCCATGGACTACTTTGGCGTAACGTGAAGAGTTTTCCCACAGATGAACTCAGACGCACACAGATAGAACGAGGGCGACTTTATTAAATTGGTCTGGCGCATCCCCAAGAAGTGTAGTTCTGTTCTCCATACCACCCCCCACATTCAAAGGTTGATTATTTTCACTATTCTATCTGTGTTCATCTGAGTCTATCTGTGGGAGAAATTTTGGTTCGGCGGAAGCGCAATCGGACGTAAACGCACAGTAGGTTACCCCACGGCGGCGATTGAAAGTAAAGCAATGAAACCTACCATCAAGCTTATTGGGCTGGCGCTTCTCATCCCGGCCTTTTCCGTCTTTGCCACACCGCCCCTGCGCAACTACGATGTGGTGGTCTACGGCGCCACGGCGGGCGGCGTGGCGGCGGCGGTGGCTGCGGCGGGCGAAGGGGCATCGGTCGCGTTGATCGAGCCGCGCCACCACGTGGGCGGCATGACCAGCGGCGGTCTCGGTGCGACGGACTTCGGCCGAAAGCAGGTCATTGGCGGGATGGCCCGCGATTTCTACGAAGAACTCGGCATGCACTATGGCGAACCAATCTCATGGTATTTCGAGCCCCATCAGGCGGAGCGCGTGTTGCGGAAATGGCTTCGCGAAGCACGGGTCGAATTGTTCTTCGGGAGCCGTCTCGACGCCGTGGGGAAGGAGGGAGCGCGGATCACCACGCTCACGTTGGAGAATGGCGCGGCTTTCAAGGCGGGGGTATTTATCGATTGCTCCTACGAGGGCGATCTCCTTCCCCGCGCCGGGATTACGTACACTTGGGGCCGGGAGAGTCGGGAAGCCTATGGGGAAAGTCTGGCGGGGCGCATTGAGTATAGTGACAAGCACCAGTTCTCCGTGCCGGTCGATCCCCGAGATGCGGCCGGCGGCTTGCTGCCCCTGATCTTCGAAGGTGAAGGTGGCGCACCGGGCGCGGCGGACCGAAAGGTTCAGGCCTATAACTTTCGGCTCTGTATGACCCAGAATCCGAAGAATCGGCTCGACTGGCCGCGACCCGAGGGCTACGATCCGGCGGAATGGGAACTGTTGCGGCGCTATCTCGCGGCGCGTCCCGGTACAGAGTTCGCCGAGCTGTGCAATCCCATCGCCATGCCTGGGGGAAAGACGGACACCAACAACAATGGCCCAATATCTACGGATTATATTGGCGCGAGCTGGGGCTATCCCGAAGGGAGCTACGAGGAACAGGCGGCCATTTGGAATGCCCACGAGCGCTACGTGAAGGGCTTCTTCTATTTTCTCGCTCACGATCAGGGTGTGCCCGCGACGCTTCAGGCCGAGGTGCGCTCCTGGGGTCTGGCGAAGGATGAATTTACCGACACGGGGAACTGGCCCCACCAGCTTTATGTGCGCGAGGCCCGGCGCATGGTCGGCAGCTACGTGACGCGGCAGAGCGACCTTCAAGAGAGCCGCCGTAAGGACGACAGCATCGGCATGGCCTCTTATAACTCTGATTCCCATCACGTTCAGCGAATCCCCGCCACGGGCTCGCGGGATTGGCCCGAGGGTACGCCCTCGGTGCTCAACGAGGGGGACATGCAGGTGGGCGTCCGTCCCTACGACATGGCCTATCGCTCCTTTGTCCCGCAGTTGGCGGAATGTGAAAATCTTCTCGTGGGCTGCGCGTTCTCCGCCTCGCACGTGGCCTACTCCAGTATGCGGATGGAGCCTCAGTACATGATCATTGGCCAGGCGCTTGGATTGGCCGCCGCCCAGGCACTCGAAGCGGGCAACCCCGTCCAGGGCATCGACGTGGCCGCGTTGCAGGCGAAGCTCCGGGCCTTTGGTGCCATCCTGCACGAAGAGGACGCGATCCCCGACTACGTGCGTGTGTCCGATTTGCCCGGCGTGGTGTTGGACAATGACCGCGCCGAGATTATCGGGGATTGGAAGCCTTCCGGAAGTTCGGGGCCCTTTGTGGGACTCGATTACGTGCACGACGACAACGCGGCCAGTTCAGAGAATCTGGTTCGCTTCAATCCGGAGGCGCTGGCGGCGGGTCGCTACGAGATTCGCGTGTCCTATTCGGCCAATCCCAATCGGGCGACGCGGGCGTTGGTCCGGATCCACACGGCAAGCGGGGTGGTGGAAACGCGCCTGGACCAGCGCGCCCTTCAGGGGGAGTTTTCTCCCTTTGTGAGGCTGGGCGTGCACGATGTCGCGGCGGGTGGAGGCTCGGTTGAGATCCTCGGAAGCCCGGATGCAGGTGGCGTCGTCAGCGCGGATTGTGTGCAGTGGCTACCGCGTGGTTCCTGAGGTACCTTACAGGAGCTTTTCCCGATTGGTGTCCACCTGATACTATCGAACTGGAGTCGCTTCCCTACCGCCCGGTGGCGGAGCTGAATGTTGAAGCGGACAGCACCGACGGGATTGCTTGCCGCAAGGTTGATGGAGGAATGGTGGTCGTGCTTCTGGTCAAAAAGCTGGGCATGGGAATGCGCCGAACTCAAACGGGATGGCTTAGGCCGCGCGGTCGATTGGGCGTCCGCATCGCGCTGGGTTTTGTCTTGTGCGCTTGCGCGGGCGCCGAAGAGACGGAGCCGGGGCCGATGCTCGAGCGCATGCGCGCCAACTTTGTTATCGAGTCAGGAACATCGATTGGGAACCACATTGAGGCCGAGGTGACCTGGCGGATGAAAGAGGGCGGACCGGCGCTCCGCTCCGGAAACGTAGTGGACCAGTGGCACGTCCTTGGCGAAGGTGAGCGCTACGGTACCGAGCGTTTCCGCCAATCGCCCGATGGAAATCGCAGAACGCGGACCGTCTACCAGGGCGGCGAGCGCCGTGAGTTCGAGTTCGATTTAAACGCAGCGGGGGAAGAGGCGGTTACGGGCGAGTTCCATATCCTCCATCAGTTCAATCGCAGTCCGACCATACGCTTGCCCCTGCAGGAGTATCTGGATCGGGTGCTTAGCCCGCCAAATCGGGGGGGCTTTGTGCTCCTCTATGAATTTCTTGAAATTGCAGAGGAGATGGCGTCGATCGACGGCCATCCGTGTCACGAGATTCGAGGCAAATGGAATGGCCGAAATTTCACCTTATGGCTCGACCCGGCGTATGGCTATTTGCCACGCCAATATACCGTGCAGGTGGTGCATGCCGCCGAGTTCAGCGGTCGGCGGCGCGGCTGGCGTGACCCGGCGGAAATGCGCCTGCTTGCGCCGCCTCCGGAGCTAGGTCAGCGAGTCATTCCGATCCGGTCGGAGGAACGCCTGTCTGCGGTAGAGCTCATGCAGCGGGGTGGTCGATTCTACATGGCCAACGCCGTACTCGAGCGGACCCAGTACATTGAAGGCGGGGCCGTGTATTCGCATCGGGCCGTATTGCAGACCGGAGACTACGTCTTCGGTGGACGTCGCGATGTGACCGGCTTTCTTGATTTTGACGGACTGATTCGAAACGGAACCCCCGTCGAAGAGATCTGGCCCGGAGACCGTGAGAACCCGGAGAGGGTCGAGCGATATGTCCTGAGCGATGGGAAGAAGCTTCCCCACTACGGCAGCTTCAAGGAGTACATGGGCGACCTCGGCAATGATCTGGCTCGGCTGTCGCGGGATTTTTCCATCGAGAACCTCCAGCGTATCGACAGCAAGTTTCTAGTCGCCGTTTGCGCCGCCGCGGCCCTGCTGATCAATGGCGGAATCGCCTACGCCAACTACCGAAAGAACCGGCCGAAACCGTCTTGAGCGCGCTGGGCCTTGGGGTGTCAGGGACGCTCAGTCGTCGTGCCGATTGAAGGGATGCGGCGGTCCAGGGTGGAGGTCCCATCGTTAACACCGAAGCACTCCGTCGTAAAGTTGGCATCTGGGATTTGGACACCGACGCTCGTTTCGTCGAATGAAATATCAACGGCATCCAGGGTTCCCGAAGTGTCGGTCAGGTGCCGCAGATGGGACAGCAGCCAGACGCCCTTCTTCTCTGGAGATTCAGAGTATTTTGCATCGTAACGCTCGAAATTTGTGCCGATCTTTCCATTGTAAAAATGTCGGCTCACGAAGCTCCCTTCCACCAGAGCGTAACCTTGGTCCGGCGCCACGGTGTACCGTGTTACTCCTTCTCGATCACGACCATTGTCGCCGCGCTTCCAGCTATATTCCACCGTGATGAGGCGAGTGCCGTCCCGTTCCTGTTCTGAGATGGCGGGCTGCCAACCGCTCTCTTGATATGACCTCAAGCGCTCATTCAAGGCCTCACCCCGAAACCGATACAACAGGGCAGGCTCAAAGCGGTACAGGATGGCAATCGGATTCACGGCGGCCGGTGGCTGTTTATCAATAATGACCGAATCTGCGGATACGTCGTAGGTCACGGAACGCTGGTCATCCAGCAACGTTCGCGTGTTTTGGGGTGGGAAAGGCGACCAGATGGTGGATGGCGTGGCCGGCTTCGGAATCACTACATCGAAGCGCAGAAGGTCACCTCGCTGCATCCATGTGACCTGCGCAGTGTGCTTGGGGTCAAAGTGAAAATTATCCATGGAAAAGGGAATCTTCTCCACAGGGCGATCTTCCCCAGCTTCGTATTGCAGTCGGACGGTGCAGGTTCCCGAAGAATGCTTCAGGAGCTCTGCGCGCTTCTCCGCATTGGCCTGGACCGCCTCGATAATTGACTGAAGGGTTGGCTCGGAATAGACAAAGCTTGCGCTACAGCACAGGAAAAACGCGAGCGCCAGCCCGTTGAGAATACGCATCGCACACCCTCCTGGAGTTGTTGTGTCGTTCGGTCGGAGTCGCCGTTTTCAGTTCGAGAACAGTACCGTTATCAAATATAACGTCCGAGCCACGAACTTGTTTGCGTTGTAATCCACAGTCTACTCGCTTCGGACTTGCTGCTCCGCTTCCTCCAGGTCCTTCATCAATCGCCGCATTCTCCGCTCACTCTCCGCAGCGGCTGCCTTTCGACGACGGTGAATTGACGCGAGCCGACTGACAGTGCCGGGAATACAGGCGCAAGTTGTCTCGACGGAATATACGAACGAAAGCGTCGTGGCGACCGTAAGTAGATTGGTGTTCAAATCCCCCGAACGGCCGAACACGGCCAGTCCGAGTATCCCCGCGAGGATATACTTGATTTGAACTAACTGCGTGACGGTCCTCTTGCTCTCATCGCTGTTACTCGCTGACCGCGATTCATTTTCCATGCCAAAGCCTCCTTTTGGTATCTAGAGTTCGCGACTACCGCTTTCCGTAATCGTCTGCGTTTTCCTGCGCAACAGCCCGCTGTTCCAATGGCCGGGGAGCGAGGGTGATCCGTTCTCCCGCAAACCACCTGGACTTCTCATGGATGTGTTCCGCCATCGCGCCGATGTCGTAGTTGTAGTCTCGCGCATGCGATTCCCGAATTCGCCAAACTTCCTCGATTATGGGGTCGCTGCAAAGCGGCACTCCGCCGTGGAGTTGAGGGGGTGTACAAATTGCAGGACAGGCAAAACCCGCCTTTTCGACTATGGAGTCGATCCGCCTGCGACGGTCCACGCTTGCAATGCTTTCGAATTTCCACGTGAGGAGATAGTCGCAGTTATAGGCGGCCCCGATGGCAATGTGCATTGCGTCCTCCCTGGCGCTTTCCAGAATCAACCCAGACTCCACCAGTCGGTTGGACAGCGAGAGGGTTGCTTCGTTTTGCGCCAATCGTCGCAGTTTCGAAACGATCTCGGAGGTTGCCCAATTGTGCTCCTCCGCTTCCCGTATCGTGCTTTGAGAAGTCACCAGCTCAAATAGCGGCGCTGCATGTTCCCACCAGCACTGCGTGAGCTCCTGCCGTGCAGCGGCAATCAGATCCCGGCTCGGTCGACCGGTCAGGCAGGTGATGATGCTGGTTTCTATGTATACCTTTTGCTTCATGAACATCAGTATACCATCCGCGGGAGCCCGTAGGGACTGGCGCGGACCCGTGCCCATGGGTAGCGGAAATGTCGTCAAACTGCGGGGGCCGTGTCCGAGCGCCATTGACTGCACGGTCCGTGGCTGTCCCGTCGCGGCCCAAGCGCACTCGGTGCACTCGCAAGGCCCGTGTTCAGGGGCAGTGTCGCGGACTGAATACCTGTTGGCGTATCCCGTGCAATTCCCTGACGACAGGACAGCCACGCGCATTGACGCGCCTGCTGCTTCCAAGAGTAATTGTTGGACGTTGATCTCCGCCGCTCGTTACAAGTACGCCTGCGCGCGTCAGTCCCTATGTGCTCCGTCTGTCACGTGCGATTTTCGAAAGGACGTTCTTATAACAGCCCCGTCTTGCTCCGCAGCATTCCGAGTTCCTCGTCCGTCAAGTAGCGCCATTCGCCCGGTTTGAGCTCGCTGGCCTGGATCCCGCAGAAGGCGATGCGGGTGAGTTGGGCCACAGGGTGGCCCACGGCCTTGCACATGCGCTTCACCTCGCGGTTCTTGCCTTCGTGGATCTGGAGGCGGACAAGGCTCTGCTTTGGGGTGTGCTTCATCACCTGGGCTTTGGCGGGGGCGGTTACGCCGTCTTCGAGCTCGACACCCGCGCGGAGCTGGTTCAGCGCCATATCGGTGACGCGGCCCCAGACCCAGGCGAGGTAGACTTTGGGGACCTGATAACGCGGATGGATGAGGCGGTTGGCCAGTTCGCCGTCGTTGGTGAGGAGAAGCACGCCGCCCACGTCGAGGTCGAGGCGACCAATGGGAAAGACGCGCGCACCCACATCGCCCAGGCCGTCGAGGACCGTGGTACGACCGTGGGTGTCTTTGGCCGTGGTGATGGTGTTGGGGAGCTTGTTCAACACGAGGTAGACGTGGGCTTCGGTGCCGACGGGCCGACCGTCGACGAGTACGGTGTCGGTGCCCGGCTCGACCTTGCAGCCGAGCGCGGCGACTTCGCCGTTGACCGTGACGCGGCCATCCTCAATGAGCACCTCGGCGGCCCGGCGCGAGGCCACGCCGCAGGCGGCCAGGTATTTCTGGAGCCGTTCCACGGCCCTACCGCGTTTCCTGGAGTTCTTCCAGGGTGGGCAGTTCTTTGAGGCTGCCCAGGCCGAATTGCACAAGGAAGTCGTCCGTCGTGCGGTACAGCTTGGGTCGACCGGGTGAATCGGAGACGCCGCTTACCTTAATAAAGTGGCGTTCCTGCAGTTGCTCGAATGCGTGGGATACGCTCACACCGCGAATTGCTTCCACTTCGGCGCGCGTGGTGGGCTGCTTATAGGCGATAATCGCCAGCGTTTCCAGCACGGATTTAGACAAGCGCTTGCTCCGCTTGATCTGGAAGAGACGGCGGATGAAAGGGGCAAATTCGGGCTTGGTCAGCAACTGGTAGCCGCCGCCGATTTCCTTGAGGAAATAGGGGATTTCAGGGCGCTTGTTCAGGTCTTCACGCAGCTCTTCCAGGAGCATCCCTACGATTTCCGGGTCCATGTGCTCGCTGATGGCCTCGGCGAGGCGCGTGGGGTTCATGGGCCGGTCGCTGGCGAAAAGGAGCGCGTACAAGGCTTGGCGCGTTTCATCGCGGCCCATGGACTCGATGGAGACGATCTCCTCGTCGAAGTCTTCGTCCTCGCCGGGGGCCTCGCCTTCAACCTGGCTGCCTTCGATTCCCTTATCGTCCTCATTTTCAGCCACGTCAGTTTACCTTCTGGCCCATGAGCTCCAGGAAGGGCCGAAGTTCCGCAACGAGGGCTGCAAACTTGTGGGGCTTCAGGGACTGGGGGCCGTCGGAGAAGGCTTCCGCCGGGCGGGGGTGCACTTCGATCATGAGACCGTCGGCGCCAGCGGCCACGGAGGCTTTGGACATGGGGGCCACCAAGTCCCACATGCCAGCGGCGTGGCTCGGGTCGACTACGACGGGCAGGTGGGTGTATTTCTGGAGGACGGGCACGGCCTGGATGTCCAGGGTGTTGCGGGTCTCGGTTTCAAAGGTGCGGATGCCGCGTTCGCAGAGCACCACGTTGGGGTTGCCCTCGGACATGATGTATTCCGCGGACATGAGGAATTCCTGAATCGTGGACATCATGCCGCGCTTGAGGAAGACGGGCTTGCGGGCCTTGCCCACGGCCTTGAGGAGGCCGAAGTTCTGCATGTTGCGCGCGCCGATCTGAAACATGTCGGCGTGCTTCTCCACAAGGGGGACCTGCTCGGTGGTCATGACTTCCGTGACCACGGGCATGCCATATTCCTTACCCGCCTCTTCGAGGAGGATCAGGCCCTCTTCTTCCATGCCCTGGAAGCTGTAGGGGGAAGTGCGGGGCTTGTAGGCGCCGCCGCGGAGCATGTTGGCGCCGGCTTCCTTGCACACTTTGGCGGTTTCCATGATCTGTTCGCGGGATTCTACGGAGCACGGTCCGCCGACGATGGCGAAGTTGCCGCCGCCGATTTTTACGTTGCCGCACTCCACCACGGTGCGCTCCGGCTTCACCTGGAGGCCCGCCAGCTTGAAGGGCTTCAGAATGGGGACGACCTTCTCCACATGGGGGAGGCTTTCCAGCGCGGCGAGACGCTCTTTGCCCCGCTCGTCGCCTACGGCGGCGATCACGGTGCGCTCCACGCCTTCAATGACGTGGGCACGGTAGCCGAGGTCCTCAACCTTCTGGATTACGTGATCGACATCTTCGCGATTTCGGGAGGCCATTATGATAATCATGGCGAAAACCTTCCGTGAATTGAATCACTGACGACGCGGTGGGCCGCTGGCCTGCAGACCGCATCTGGCTGATTAGTTATCGTTGTCATTACGCCGCCGGGGAGCTGTTGTCCCCGCTGTGTCCGCGGACGGGCCGTGCCAACGTTCGGGGAGACAAGTGTTCACAGGCGGGCCGGGTCGGCCGTATCCCCTTGAACCCACTGGATATAGGGCTCCTGAGGACATGGATAATCACTGGCCCGGAGAGGAAAAGTATACCTGCCACCGCCGTCGGAAAGCAACGAAATGGCCGCGCCGTGGTATTGTGCAAGGGTACAGTGCAGCCCGCCGGTTCGTTTTTTTGGCGCCCGTGGTATCATGGACCGGTGAATGGTCGCGCGCAGGTTAAGGCGATAAATGAAAGGGGTCACGATGCAAGTGTCAATACGAATCTTCGGGGTGTTCTTTCTGGCGGCTGTCGGCTTGTTGGGCACGGGGTGTCCCCCCGACCCGGTGGAGGCCATATCTTTTTCCAATGCCACCCTCGATTTCGAGCGCAGCGAGTTGCCCCGCTTTCTGGAAGTGTGGAACAACAATCCCGGGGTGGAGCGGTTGAGTCTGGCCGTGACTCCGTCCAACTCGTGGATTGTGGTCAACGTTCGCACCGTGTCGAGTAACGCACCCGCCCAGACCTCGGGCCCCTTCAACAAGCAAACGGTCCGGGTCTCGATTGACCGCACCCGTCTATCCGCGGGCCAGCACACGGGCAGCATCATCTTCAGTGCGCCCGGAATTATCACCCGCGCCGTGCAGGTAAGCGTAACCCAGGATACCACGGGCAACATGGGCGACCTGAACGTGGTGAATCCCGTCACCTCCTATTCCTCGCCCTACCTCATCGATTTTTCCTTCTCGCTCCACGACAGCGACGGGCACGGCGTCGTGCGGGATCCCGATCTCTTCGCCGTCCTCGCCCGGGAAGGCGCCCAGGTGATTCCCAATGAGACCGACGTCTACCTTCAGCGCGGGGCGGCCCGACAACTGAAAGTCGCCCTCGTGCTGGACTATACCCAGTCCATGCAGGAGTCCGGCGGCGCCATCGCAGCCATGGAAGATGCCGCAAAGGATATCCTGCTGCCCGCGCTCAACGACGATGCGCTGGTCAGCGTGACCGAGTTTCACCGGGACGATGCCGAGGCGGAATTGGTCACCCCATTCACTGTGGATCGCGCCTATACCCGGGAACGCATCGATGCGATTCAGGGCGAATTCGTGCGCGGCTTTTATTCCGCTTCGCGCATGCTGGACGCGGTACTCGATGCCGCCGGTACCTTCGAGTCGGGCCTGGAAGACGAGGAGTCCCGTTATATTCTGCTGTTCACCGATGGCGACGATACCTCCAGCACGGCGGACACCAACGCCGTGGTGAACCTTGCGAAGGCCCGGGGGATCCGGATCTACGCGATCGACTTCGGCACGGACGCGGTCTCCACCGATCTCGATGAACTTACGGAGCGCACCGAAGGCACCCTTTTCACGGCGGAGACCGTCGCGGATCTGGATGATGCCTTCATGCAGATCGTGCAGGATCTCGACGGCCAGTACACCCTGCGCTGGGCCTCGGTGGCACGAAGCAGCACGCCGTTCCTGCCGGGCTTCACACTAATTTTGGGCGATGAGTCTACCAGCTACACTGCGCAAAGCAACTTCGTGCCCACCCAGTACGCCGGGAACGGCCCCCTGGAAGGCAAGCTCCGTTTTGTGTCGTCCGACAGCGAAAACGCCACCACCGTTTTTCTCCGTGCGGATTATGTCCCCCGATTGATCAGCCGCTTCCGCATCTATCTCGCCAGCGACACGGGCTTCTCGGTGGAGGCTGTGGACGGGTCGAGTGATGGCCTCCTGGGCGGCTGGACCCTCACCAGCACCGAAGATCTTCTGGGGAACGGTATCACGCTCGACTTCCAGTCGCCAGATGACCCCATGCCCTTTGGCGCCTTCGGGCCCATGCTCCGCATCAGCTTTGACGCACTGCTGCCCGAGGGCGAACCCCTCTTTTCGCAGGTCTTTGTGGACAACACCCTCTACGAGGGCGGCGGTGGCCAGAGCTTCGTCGTCGAGGGGTATGACAATACGCCGCCGGTGAAATAAGCCGACAATCTGAATGGAATTGCAAGGGCGGATCCGATGCTTCGGGTCCGCCCTTTCCTATTGTCTCGCATAGTAACTTGTTCAGGGGCTTTTTCGGGGAGCTCTCAACTCGGAAGTGCGAGGTACCTCGTGGACGTGCGGTTCGGCAACTCCTGACTGCGGCCAATGACTAGGCTGCGCTATTCCTGCCAGGAGAAGTCTGCTTCAAAAAGTTCCCGCCACTCAATAAAGGCGCCTCTTACAAGATTTCACGTCCTGAGCGAACCGACGGCACTTGAGCGTCTTTGCTGTTGAATAGGTGAGCGCTGCGGAATGTAGTAAACTGTGGGTCAGGACGCTCTGATCGTTCGTCTGGAGTCTCGGGACCGTGTCAGTCCCTGAAGGATAGAGAGTTTACTTGTGATAGAAGTTCGTTGCCCCCATTGCAATACCGTGCTGGAAGCCCCGGCGGATCTCGTCGGGAAAATGGTCAATTGCCCCTCGTGCGGCGCTACCATCCGCGTGCCCGTGCCCGCCTCCGCCGAGGTGATTGACGTTCGCGCTGTGGCCCTGAACGACCCCGAGCCCGAGAAGGAACCGGCCTTCGAGGACGATCCTTTCTTCAACCCCGAATATCAGCGTCCACCCTCCGGGAATGCCTGGGGGCGTACTATCCGTATCGACCGTGGCGGCGATGTCTCCGGCTGCTGTCTCTTGGGATGCGCGGGCCTGATCCTCTTCGTCTTTCTGGCGATTCGCGGGTTTTTTTCCCTGTTCTGATTTGACTCCGAGGGTACGCAACTTGCCCAGCGGCTGCGCGGCAGAAAATTCCTCTTGACAACGTAATGATATTGCCTTATCATTACCGAAATTGGCGGGGGCATTGGAGTCGGTCAGTGGTCAACAGCGCAATACACAGGACAGGATGGAATCTCAGCGCAGCGGCGCTGGCCCTCCTCCTTTTTGCGGTGAACCTCGCTGTACCGCTCCATCAGGCCACGCATGGTGCGGCGCATTTGGCTCACAGTCACCTTGAATGCGGTGGGGGAGGGTTACTTCTCCATACCCCCGAAGCGCAAGGTGACCACCGCCACGGGGACGAGGCCTGCGTGATTTGCCAGGGCGCGACCCGAATTGTCGGGATCCTGCCCGCAATTCCTTCGGATGCGCCCGCTCTGGTCGGGCCAATGGGGGCATTGGGCAGCCCCGGCACCCTCCGTCCTGTTTCCACGGGGCGCGAATTTCAGCGAGGTCCTCCGCAAGAGGATTTCCCCGTAAACCGGGCCTGACTCCCCCGTTAACTCGCTGAATGTACCCTGATCCGGTTGACTGCGCCCGCAGTGTGTCCGATCGGGTTCTCATTCAAAATCGCACGTATCCTGAGTGGAGAACCGTCATGGAAATCATCATCCGCCGTCGCGACATCTATGTCGTTTTCACGGTCCTGTTCCTCTTTGTCTGCTGGGTCGCCTACGCCAAGTTTGAGAATCGTTCCATGCAGGCCCGCTTGCGGGAGCTCGCCTCCAATCATGTGGACGAGTGGTTCAATACCGAATCGCCGCAGGTCAAGCGGGAAGACTTCGAGTACGTGGCCATTGTGGACACGGACCGCCCCTACGAGCTTTTTGGCCCGTCCTATGGTGTGGTGCACGTCTACATCCGCGAGAAGGGCGATAAGGAGTGCAAGACGTTCAAGGGTATTGAGTACTACTACAAGCACGATGGCAACGAATGGGAGCTGGGGGACAGTGCCGGGTGCTCCGCGAAAGAGCATCACATCCGGGCCTTCGAAACCTATCTGGAGAAAGGCATGGGGATCGAAGAGCGCGTTTTTGACGATGCCCTGGGCATCGAGTTTGACGTGGATAAGCTCCGCGCCCACTTGGAAGGCCGGCCCTATGAGGGTGGCGGGTTGCACGATGGTCATGACCACGACGAGCCTGCGGTCGGCGCTACGGAGAACGCCATGTCTGCGACCTCCCCGCCGGGTCATGCGGAAACCATGTCCGCTGGCGGCGAGGAGACCCCGCCAGCGATGACGCTCCGGGAGAAACAACTGGATCGAAAGTGGGAGGCCCTGGAGACCAGGAAGGCCGCGCGGAAAGCGGAAATTGAGACAGCGACGCATCAACTTCAGCACGAAGAAACGGAAGCCCAATGATCACCAACGAAAGCGTTATCGAAATCAAGGACCTGATGGTCGAATACACCACGGACAGCGGGAAGCTCATCCGTGCCGTTGACGGTCTGAATCTCTCCGTCAAGCGCGGTGAGGTCGTGGGTTTCATCGGCCCCAACGGCGCGGGTAAGTCAACCGCGATCAAAGTGTTGATGGGCTTCAGGAAGCCCACCAGAGGCACGGTGAAAGTGATGGGCCTTCCCGCTGGCCACATGGATGGTCGGCGTCAGGTGGGCTTCCTGCCGGAAGTCGCGCTGTACTATCCCTTCCTGACCGCGCGGGAGACTCTTCGCATGTTTGCGAAGCTCCGTGAAATACCAAAGCCACAGCGTGAGGCCATGATCGACGAACTGCTCGCGAAGGTCAAGCTAACGGGGCGGGATCGCGAGCCGGTGCGCGGCTTCTCCAAAGGCATGCTCCAGCGCGTGGGCATCGCCCAGGCCATCATGGGCGAGCCCGACCTGCTAATCCTGGACGAGGTCACTTCCGGGCTCGATCCCGTGGCGCGCTACGACGTTCGCCGCATCCTGATGGACTTCAAGGCGAAGGGGAAGACCGTATTCTTCTCGTCCCACGAGCTCTCCGAGGTCACCATGCTCTGTGATCGGGTGATCCTGATCGACGAGGGCAAGGTACTCGCGGAAGATAATCTTGCGGCGATGTCGAACGCCATCCGGCGCCATATTGTGAAAGTGGACGGGCTGCTTTCGCCGCCGGTGCTGCCGCCGGGCGTGTACATCCACGCCGTAAGCAACGGCCAGACCACCTTCTCCGCGGACAGCGTGGAGGCGCGGGAATCCATCGACCTGTTACTCCGGGAACTCAATGTGGAGGCGAAATCTTCCTATGAAGAGCCGGGCTCCCTCGAAGACTTCTTCGTCCAGCGCATTGGTCACAAAGTCAGTTAATCGAAGCCGTCGTCGTGGCCCCGAAGGCCCGCGCATACTCTTGGAAAGTCATCTACCATGGACAAAATTCTGGGCATCGCCCAAGTCACCATCATCGATTCCTTCCGACGCAAGGATCCCTATGTCGTACTCATTCTCGCCGCGCTCATCATTTTTGGCGCAGGGCTCTTCAGTCGCTTCGGCACCGAAGGCCTCGGAAAATTCGTGAAGGACGTGGGCTTCACCACCACCGGGCTCCTGTCTGTGCTCATCTGTGTGGTCACCGCCGCCCGCCAGCTCCCCAACGAAATCCAGAACCGAACCCTTTATCCGCTCCTTGCCAAGCCCGTATCCCGGCTGCAGGTATTTCTCGGGAAGTATCTGGGCGTATGCGCCATGGCCTCCGCCGTCGTCGTGCTCTTCTCAGCGGAGCTGTACCTGCTCTTCAAGATTCTCGGCGTGCCCGTATCGGCGGTGTTCTTCCAGGCCGTCTACCTGCGCATCCTCGCCATGTGGATCATCGCCGGACTCACCCTGTGCCTGTCGGTCTCTCTGACCCACAGCGGCAACGTTACCGTATCCATGCTCCTGGCGCTGGCCATGCAGACCTTCGCCAATACCCTCACCACAGTTCGCACCGACCTGGAAGGGTGGGGGCGCACGCTCATGGAGGTGCTCTACTGGGTCCTGCCCCATCTTGAACTTTTCGACCTCACCAAGCGCGAGGTGCACGGCTACCTGCCCACGCCTTTCTGGGTGCTCGCCGCGCTGACGCTCTATGCCCTGATCTACGCTTCGGTGTTCATCGCCGTGGGCGTCCGCCGCTTCCACCGTGTCGATCTCTAAGGAGCTTTCCCGATGAAAAAAGATACCCTGGTGGTTCTGGGCCTAATCGCCGTCGCCCTCGTCGCGGGCGCTATGCCGGGCCGACTTTCCGCCAACGTGATCGTCTCCGACGCCACCTACCAGCCCAGCGAAATCGAAGCAGCCAAGGAGTCCATCGCCCTCTCCCTGATGGGGCAGCTCCAGATGTCCGTGGGCGACCTGATGTG
>JBHEKR010000263.1:0-22174 GCA_041859365.1 Candidatus Hydrogenedentales bacterium | reverse complement strand
CTTCACCTTCACCTTCACCTTCACCTTCACCTTCACCTTCACCTTCACCTTCACCTTCACCTTCACCTTCGCCTTCACCGCCTTCGGGCGTGAGCGTAATGAAGGCTTCTTCGATGATATTGTTCACCCGCACGGTCGTGGAGTTCGCAATGAAGCCATCCTTGCTGGAAGAGATGTTGTACTGACCGTAAATATCCACGGGCATGTGGACCACGCCATCGCGCGAGGTGCGACCGGCGTTTCGACCGTCAAACATCACGTTGGCATTCACAATCGGTGCATTGCCTTCCGAACTCCGGACGGCCACGATGAGCGTTGTTGGAATGAGGTCTGATCCACCCGTGCCGATCGCCACCAGTAGCAGGTAGGAAGTACCCTCGCCACTGATGCTCGAATCCGTATTCGTTACGCGGAGCAGATACTGATCCGGGTCGCTGAAATTGTGCTCAAAGACGAGATCCGCGCCAGGCGTTTCGCTGCTTTCCACGCGCACCGGTGTCGCGCCATTTACGCCATTCTCAAATACGTCATTCGCCCGGTAGAGCTCAACCACGGCCTGATTGTTCGGGCCGGGATTGATCGCGCCGATGGTGGCCTTCTGATCCGGCAGGGGCGCAAAGAGGACCCAGTCCTGATCACCATCGTCATGGAAGTTGTGACCCTGGACCGAGTTGATGGGGATCCAGTTGGCGTCTCCGGGCGCGTCGTCGCTCTCCCAGGCGTCCGCCAGATTGATGCGGTCCACAAACCCGATGCGCGGTGAGGCGTGGAACTGGCCGCCGGCGCGCACGAAGTACTGCACCTGGAAGAGTCCGCCCTGATTGAAGCCGTTGTAGGCGCCCTCCCAGCGCTCCGTCGCGCCGTTGAAGGTAAACTCGATGAAATCGAGGCCCGAAATAGGCTGCTCATCATCGTTCGTCAGCGAGGGGCGCTGGAAGTTCGGCGGCACGATCAGCGCGCCAGCGCCTTCCACGGGGAAGGGCGATACGATACCGCCCAAGCCCAGTGTGGCCGAATTACTGCTGATGGCCTGGTCCGGGGTAATCTCGCCAATAAATACGCCGGGTACCTGGATATCGAAGTTTGCGCCGGGGCGATGACCGAAGGCGAGGGCGCTGTCGCCCCCCTGATTGGCGACGCCATTGCCGTCACTGTCGATCTGGGGGACCTGCAGCGGGTTCACCGCCTCGATGGAGATTTTCGCCTCATCAAAGGCCTGGCCGTAGTCTTTGCCGTTGAAAATGTTGAACCAGAAGTTCAGCGAAAAGCTGATGTATTGCGACTGATCGAAGAGCGCAACGCCCTCGACCGGCCCAACGCCGGAGCTGGTCATGCTGATGCGCTGGAGGTTACTTACGCCCTTCTCCTCCGCAATCTGGGACTTGGCCAGTTGAAGGTTGTCGATGAAGGATCCCGCCTCGCAGGTATCGATTAGTGTCGTGATCACCGTGCGCTCCGCCAGGGGAACATTCTGTAGCTCGTCGTACCACGCATCCAGATCGTCTGCTTCGAGGTACTCCGTCGCGCTCATGCGGAAGCGGTCCCGCTGACCGTGATCCACGAGATACACCAGCAGCTTCTCGGAGCCCTGGGCCCAGTTTGTGATGGAGTCTTCCAGGCTCGCCAGACTCGGCTTCCCGATGACGTCGTTCACGCCATCGCCATCGCCATCGATGTCCGTGTCGGCGTAGAAGCGGATGTTTTCCGCCGGGAGCCCTTCGGACCCCAGCACGAAGTAGGCGAAGCCCGCCAGCGTGGAGAAGGTTTCATAGAGGGCGTCGTCCGCCGTATCGCCCACGACGATAATGGCCTTGGACTCATTCGGCCCCACCGGCGGCAACACATCCAGTAAGACCCGCGCATTCCGCTCGAGATTGAAGCTCTGCACAATATCAATGGTCGGCGAATCGCCGCCCGTCCGGTAGATCGTGTCGGTTTCCATGAAACCGCCGCTGCCGTTGAAGATGACTTCATAGCCGGGGTCCACGTCGCTCTCGATCAGGTTGATGGCCTGATTCGCCACCAGCCGCGTGCGGTAGATGTCGAGGCCCGAATCCACCACATTGCGGTGGAAGTGGAGGTACGATCGGAAGTTGCTCCCGTGGTTGTCGGGATAGCGGTGACCAACAAACAGATCGTCGTCGCCGTCCGCGTCGATATCCGCCATCTTCGGCATGCGCCCGAAGCGATGGTCCACTTCGTAGGCCTCGTCGAGTCGGCCGCCGTAGTCGAAGCGGAACGCCGGAATTTCAAAATTGTTGTGATCGGGCACGGCCCGGTTGATGTAGAAGTGGAGTTCCGTGTCCTCAAAATTATTGTCCGCGCTCCAGGCAATGACGAGGTCGGGACGTCCGTCCAGATTCAGATCGCCTGCGGCCATGGCTTCCAGAAAGAGGGGATCCAGCGGCTGGTTCTCGTTGTACGGATCCGGAAGGAAGTTGTCCGGCAGCGTACCGTCCAGCAGATCGTAGTACGCGGGCGACGGGTCCATATCGTGGTCCACGAAATACTGGTACTGGTATATATCCACGACGCGGATCGTACTGTCGCCTTCAAAGGAGTAGGCGGTGATCAGTTCCGAGAGGCCATCTTCGTACTGGTCATAGTCGTGAATCGCAAAGCCGCGCGGGAAGGTGACCACATCGCCAAACGCAATCGATTCCACAAAATCGTTCGTCACCAGATCAAAGCCGGGCGGCACACCGGGCTCACCGGGTGTGGTCTCGTAGTAGTCAATCGTACCGTCGAGTTTCTGCACGAACAGGGACTGGTCCCCGTCCGCGTCATGATCCTGAAAGAGGAAGAGATCGTTTCGATAGTCGTTCTCGAGCGCGCCCGAGTTCAGCGGCACGGAAACGATACTGTTGATAGAGTCGAACTCCGCCCACGCGGGCGCATAGGGCGCGCCCTTGTTTTCGAACATGATCAGGTTGGTCTCGACCGCCCCACTGATACCGGTGCGGAACATGTCCAGATCGCCATCGCTGTCGTAGTCCCAGAAATCCACATCGCCCTGACCCGCCGAAAAGGCCACGGCATTCTCCTGATTGATCCGGTAAGCCCCGTCTTCCCCTTCGTCGAGAAAGAAGCGGTAGTTCTTCAGGCGGCTGTTGACGGACACATAAATGTCACGCACCCACTCCACGCCCGGCAGCACCGAGTCGGGGTTTTCCCGCACCGCAAAAGTCACTTCGGCGAAGTCCACGCCGTCAATCACATTGTGGTCGTAGATATAGGTCACCGCGTCGGTGCCGATGGTGTTGTTCCAGGCGGGTTCGGTTGTCGTGCCGATGTTGCGCACCAGCGTCAGGCCGTTTGTGCGGTCATAGAACATGAAATCGAGCAGACCGTCGTAGTCCCAGTCATAAAGGGCGATATCGCCCACGTTATACGAGAAACTGCCGCCCTTGGCGGACTTACTCATCCCCGGCTCCGCAGGCAGTTCGGCGGGGTTCGCGCCCGCCGCCTTCAAGGCTTTGGATTCGATACGGCCCGGGAGCAGGCTGCTCAACTCCGTGACTTCCACATAGGAAGGAAAAAGCGGCACGCTGGCATCGCCTTCGTTAATGCCCAGATAGACACGGTGCTGGCGCTCCGCCTCGAAAATCCAGGCCTCGGTAATGAAAAGATCCAGCAGCCCGTCGCCGGTGATATCGCCCAGCGCTACCCACATGGCCCGCTGATCGTCGGAGGCTTGATTGCTGCTCGCGATTATCCGGTTAAAGGAAAAGGTCGGGTTTGAGCGCGGGCCGTCGTTGGTATACAGGGCCACCTGCTTGTCGAACGTGCCCACACCGTCTTCGTAATTGACGACCGCCACCAGGTCGGGCAGCCCGTCCCCGGTAAGATCGCCAAAATCCATATTCAGATCCCAGCGCGTGAACTCGGGCAGGTCATCCATGGGAATAACGGACGAACCGCCGGGATAGAAGGCATTGCTGGAACCCAGGTTACGCATCAACTCCGGGCTGGAGATGCTGCTGGGGAAGACAAAATCGTTGTCCCCATCCAAATCGAGATCCACCACCGTCATGCCGGAGCGCCGGTTGGTGGGGCCATACACGTAGCCCTCACCGTAGGTGGTCTGGCCCCAGATCTCATGGCGCAGGCGCTCGGAGTCCCCCTGCTTGTTCGCCCGATGCGGCGCCTTCTTAGGCCCGCCCTTTAAGGCCCCAATATCCACCGCCGGTGTTACCTGCGCCATCGCCGTCGGCTGGACCAGCAACAAACCGGCCACCACAAGGCACACAACTGCCATGACAAAATACTTTGACACGAGACTTCCTCTCCCATCGGGTTGGGCGCCCGGCCTCTGCACCGGCTGCGCACCTTTATTATACGACAAAATTGTCAATTTGTGGGGGCACCCGTCACCCAATAGCAGCCAGGCGACCGGTCGTCCACCCACAACCCCGAATCAGACCGGCACCGGCACCTCGTCCAGCAGGCTGTTAATAATGCCGGACTTGGTGCTCCCGTCGTATTTGGACTTGGCCGTGAGCATGACCCGATGCGGAAACACATGGCGCGCCATGGTTTGCACATCATCCGGCAGCACAAAATTGCGGCCGGCGGCAAACGCGGCCGCCTTGGCCGCGCCGAAGAGCATGAGGGAGGCCCGGGGGCTCGCGCCGATCTTGAGGCGCACGTCTTCCCGGGTTCGCTGGACAATGGAGACGAGGTACTGGGCAATATCGCGGTGGACCTCCACCTGACGAACCAAACGCTGAATGGCAATCAGGTCCTCTGCGCTCATGGCGGGCTCCAGCGACTCCAGCGGGTGCTCCTTGGCGTGGGCATAGAGAATGTCCACCTCCGAGGCCGCATCCGGATAGCCCAGATTGAGCTGGACCAGGAATCGGTCGAGCTGGGCCTCGGGCAGGGGATAGGTGCCGTGGTACTCCACGGGATTTTCCGTGGCAATGACGATAAAGGGCGGCTCCAGCATCCGACCCATGCCCTCGATGGTCACCTGGCGCTCGCTCATCGCCTCCAACAGGGCCGACTGCGTCCGGGGCGAGGCCCGGTTGATTTCGTCGGCGAGGAGCACATTGCAGAAGATGGGGCCGGCCCGGAAGTTAAAGTTGCCATCCACGGGATTGTAGATGGAAGAGCCCAGAATATCGGCGGGTAGCAGGTCCGGCGTGAACTGGATGCGGTTGTAGACCGCGTTCAGCGAGCGCGCCAGGGCCTTGGCCAGGGTGGTTTTCCCCACGCCAGGCACGTCCTCCATCAAAACCGAGCCCCCCGCCGTCACGGCGGCCACGAGAATATCGATGACCTCCCGTTTGCCCTGAATGACCGAGTTCAGGTTCTGCTTGAGCGCGGTCAGCTTCGCCACGGCCTCGCTTGGAGTAAGTTCCTTCAGGGCAGCCTGTTCCATTGATGCCTCCTGGGTCGGTTGGGGTTTCCTCATCCAGTGTAACAGTTGGCCGATGACCGTTGACAGCGGTGCCCCATACAACCTGTCAGATCGCGACGCGAGCCCGTTTCCTGGCCATGAAGCGCTTGAAGAGTTCATCGGCAATCACGCCGGCGAGGAGTACCGCGCCGATGATGGCGAACTCCAGCTCCGAGGGGAAGCCGAGAATCGTGATGGCATTCTGAAGAACCCGGAGCACGGCGGTGCCGATGATCACGCCGAGAATGGCGCCCTCGCCACCGCGGAGGCTGAAGCCGCCGAGGACGGCCGCGGCGATGGCGTAGAGCTCGTAAAACTCCCCCATGCCGGCGGGCTGCACGGTATTCAGGTCGAGGGCGAAGACGATGCCACTGAAGCCCGCGCAAAGGGAGCAAGCAACGTAAGCGCCGATAGTCACTCGGGCCGTGTTGATGCCACTGTAGCGCGCGGCCTCTTCGTTGCGACCAAGGGCGAATAGGTAGCGACCGTAGATAGTGTATTGGAGCAGGAAGCCTGCGGCCAGCGCGACGAGGATCATGTTGATAAAGGGAACGGGCAGGGAGAAATCACCACGGATGGGGAGCGCACCGTCGGATAGGAAACGCAGGCCCTTGAAGTCGGAGCCGAAGCCCACGCTCTGGTCGCCGGTGATGTAGCGCGCGATGCCCCGGCAAAAGAGGAGGCTGCACAAGGTCACGACAAAAGGCTGGAGCTTCACCTTGGTGATCAGGAGGCCGTGGATCAGGCCGATGCCGACGGAACCGGCGAGGATCAGCGGGATCACCAGCCAGGGGGAGAGCCCTTTCGTGGTCAGTAGAAAGGCCAGGAGCGAGCCCGAAAGCCCGACCACCGAGCCGATGGAGAGATCGATGCCGCCTGTCACGATCACAAGGGACACGCCCACACCGATGATGCCGAAGAGGCCGATCCAGCGGAAGGTGTTCTGCATGTTGTAGGCGGAAAGAAAGTTGGGGCTGTTGGCCGCCGTGAACAGGCAGACGACAATCAAGAGGCCGAGGATGCCCAGTGTTTTTTTCATGTGTACTCCGGAATCGTAATGTATATGCTATTTACGCGCGCCATTGGGCCGCACCCAAAGAGCCGAACCGCAAATTTACGCAGATTCTCGCAAATAAATGAAGAAAAAAAAACGAACGAGGCCTGAACCGCGTATGAACGCGAATATCCAGTTGCCTTTTACCTTTACGAACGAGTTCCGCTTGTAGCGTATGGAACATATTCGTTTCCGTGAATTTCCGTGCCCAATCCTCTTCTCTTGACCACGAAACGCATTCTCAATGTAAATTCTCCGTGCCTCGGTGTTCTCCGTGGTCAGAATTTTTTCTTGCCGCCCCCGGGATGCACAGAATTTCACGAAGCCGCATCACGCGACTTTCGGGCCTCCCGTGGCCAAGTGCATTACGGCTTCTTCGTTCAATTTCCCGTGGGCGAGTTCGCCGGTGAGGGCGCCTTCGTGCATGATCAGGGCGCGATCCGGCAGGTGGAGTATTTCTTCCATCTCGCTGGAGACGAAAACAATCGCCACGCCCTCTTCGGCGAGGCGTTCTATGAGCTGATAGATCTCGCGCTTCGCGCCCACGTCGATGCCTCGGGTCGGTTCGTCGAGCAATAGGATGCGGGGCTTCATGGCAAGCCACTTCCCGAGGACGACCTTCTGCTGGTTGCCGCCGGACAGCAACTGCACGATCTGGCGGTCGCTCGGCGTCTTGATGCGCAGGGACTCCACCATCTCGCGGCTTATGGCGCATTCCTTCGCGCGGTTGAGCAGACCCTTGCGCTGATCACGCTTGAGACTGGCCAGACTGCAATTGGCCCGCACCGCCATCTCCAGAATGAGCCCCTGCTGCTTCCGATCTTCGGGAACGAGGGCAACCCCCTCGCGGATGGCGTCAATCGGACAGTTCAAATTCACCGCCTTACCCGCCACCGTCACCTGGCCCGCCAGGGGCGGTGTGACGCCGAAGAGGGTCTGGAGCAATTCCGTGCGGCCCGCGCCCACCAGTCCGCCGATGCCTACGATCTCGCCCGCACGCACGGAGAAAGACACGCGGCGGCCGGGATAGGCCGGTGTGGCCAGATCGCTGACGCGGAGCACTTCCTCGCCCAGCGCACGGGTCTTGTATTCGCGGTCGGTGGAAAATTCACGGCCGACCATGAGCTTGACCATGCGGTCGTGGCAAATTTCTTCTCGCGCGAGCGCCCCGGCGTTCTTGCCATCGCGGAGTACCTCCACGCGGTCGGCGAGTTCGGTGACTTCGCCCAGACGGTGGGAAATATAGATGATGCTCGCGCCCTGGGCGCGGAGATCGCGGATGACCTTGTACAGGTGATCGGTCTCGTGCTGCGACAGGCTGGACGTGGGCTCGTCCATGATGAGGATGCGGCTCTGGACCGAGAGGGCCTTGGCGATCTCCACCATCTGCTGCTGGCCCACGGACAAGCGACTTACCAACGTACGCGGCGAACAGTTCAGCCCGACGCGCCGGAGATATTCCGCCGCGTCCCGATGGATGGCGGCGCGCTGTACTACACCCCAGCGATGGGGCTCTCGTCCCAGGAAAATATTCGAGCCCACATCCAGGTTGTCGGCCAGGTTCAACTCCTGATGGATCAGGGAGATACCGAGCGCGGAGGCGTCGCGGATAGAGTCGATTTCCACCGCCTTACCATCCAAATGGATCGTGCCGCCGTCCGGCCGCTGGATACCGGCGAGGATTTTCATGAGCGTACTCTTGCCCGCGCCATTCTCGCCGATGACCGCGAGCACTTCGCCCGGAAAGAGATCGAGGGAGACGCCGTCGAGGGCCTTGACGCCGGGGAAGTGCTTGCTGAGTGCCGAGACGCGCAGCAAGGGCCTCGACGTGTTGGAGTCGGTCATGTAGGTTTGCCTTCCAAGCCCCGCGCGCCGTAATAGCGTTCGATCATGCGCGTGTAGTTCAGGGCTTCCAGCCTGGGCCGGACGACGGCAAAGAGCCGGTCGGCCTCCGCACTGCGCCCAAGTTTCGCCAGGGCGATAGCCCGATAGGTGCGGGCCATGTCGACCAGGAAGCGGACGAGCGCCGAGCTCTTCGCCATAGGCCGCAGGTTTTTTTCCGCCTCGTGAATCCGCGCCACGGCATCACTGTCCCGCCCCGAGTTCAGCGCGGCCATGCCATGGAGCAATGGCAGCACCATGGAAAGCAGATCGGCCTTGGGCTGGCTTTCGATCTCTTCAATGAGCCGCATGGCCAACTCGATGTCGCGCTCCTGTTTGAGCAGGGCCAGGGCATAATCCAGCACCACGGTCGGGTTGTCCTGCGCGTCTTCCCACGCGTCGCGATGGCACTTCAGGGCCTCTTCGTAGCGCTGAGCGAGGTCGTAAAGCTCCGACATGCGCCCCAGATACATCCAGAGGGGTATCGCGGAGTCGTTGCCATGGGCGCGAACCAGCGCCATGCCTTCGTCGAATCGGCCCAGGCCCACCAGGGCGCAGGCGCTGCGTATGTCGAGTTCGAAATCCGGCACCGCACCGCGCAACGCCGGAATACGATCAAGCACTTCCTGCCAGCGTCCCCAGCACATGGCCTCCAGCATGGCATCGTACTTGCGCGCGGGCCCGAAGAAAGCCAGCCACGCCGCGACGACGGGAGGGAGGAGAAGTATGGCGCTCGCCAGCCAGCCCAGCCAGTTCATGGGAGCGCCACGCCATGCGCCGTAGGCCAGCCAGGCCAGTGCGGGCCCCTGGGCCCACCAGAGAAAACTCCAGGATTTTCCGTAGAGCATCCAGAAGAATCCGAGGCTGGAAAGGGAGCGCAACTGGACCAGGTCCGCAGGCGTTACCACCACTTCGTCTACGGCGGGCATACTGGCCACCGCCACGGCGGCGGCGTCATCCGTGTGCAGGGTGATATCCGTATAGCCCCGCAAGACGCACTTCTCGATGGCCTCGCGGGAAGAACCCGCCTGAATCCGGATGGTTTCCCGTTTGCCCTCGGCGTCGGTGCATGTAACGAGGAACTCCAGCATGCTGCATTAACACTCCAACGTGGTGGTGCAAGGTACGCGCCGCTTACGCGCCCTGGGCCTTCATTTCTTCCAGCTTGGTCTTGAAATCTTCCACGTTGTCCTTGCGCACGACCACCGTGGGCACTTCGAGCACGCCATTCTCCGGGAGCACGGTGCGGTCGCCTCGGGCCAGGGCCGCGAGGATGCGGACGGACTCGTAACCGTACTTGAAGGGCTGCTGGCTCACGGTGCCGTGCACGGTGCCGGCCGCAATGCCCGCGAGGGTGTCGTCGGCCTCGTCAAAGCTCACCAGCTTGATCTGGCCGAGTTTTCCCGCGCCTTCAACCGCCTTGAGGCAATTGGGGATATTGTAGGCAAAGAGGCCCACCATGCACGCGAGGTCCGCGTTGCCGGCGATGGTGTCTTCCGCGTTCGATTTTGCTTTGGCATAGTCAAAGTTGTCGGTCAGCGTGCCGAGGATGGTGTATTTACCACCGGTGATAACATCCGCTGCCGGGCTGACATTCAAATTCGCACCATCCTGCATTGGCGCGTCCAGCAGTTCATCGATGATGCCCTGGCGGCGTTGCTGGGAGTTCAACTGCTCCAGGCGGCCCACGAAAATCATGATCTTGCCGCCGTCGGGAATCACTTCCTTGATCAGCTTGCCCGCTTCACGACCGGCCTTGTAGTTGTCCATACCTACGAAGCAAAGGCGCTTGGATTCGGGGGCGTCGGAATCCTGGGTGATGACGTTGGTGGCCCCGCAGATCTGGTCGATAAAGCCCACCTGGTTGGCCGCGTCGATGGGGCTGATGGCCACGCCGTCGATGCCGTTGGAGACGGCGGTTTCGATCATGCGCTTCTGGTCCACAATACCCTTGGGGGGCATAAGTACTTCCGCGCTGACGTTAAAGTCCTTGGCGGCCGCTTTGACGCCCGCCGCCGCAATGGTCCAGAAGGGATCGATGCCGTTGGTGACATAGGCGACTTTGATTTCTTCGGCGGCGGCTTCGGGCGCGGGATTTTCCGCGGCGGGCGCTTTCGGCGCGGCGGCATCCGGGGCGGCCGGGGCCGGGCTGCTACCACTGTCGGCTCCGCAGCCGGCCATCAGCGCCGTGATCATCAGCGCAGCAACCGAGCCCTTGCCCATTGCCAACCCAAAGCGCACGAATACGTTACAGTTTTCTGTCCTGCTCATAGAAAAGTCCCTCTCCATTTCAGCGAACGACGACGGTTCGCGATTAACCCGTCTCCCGCCGGACCGCGCCCAAAAAGGGCGGACCGGCAACCCGAACACTACCTGCTCTTGCTCCCAGTCTACTGAATTGGCGCCCGCGACTCAAACCCGGCCAAGATTACGAACTTGTAATGTACCCGTGTCGGGAACCGTTATGTTGAGCCGCTACAGTTGGGCAAGACGAAGGACGGATGAGTCGCCCGATTGGGGCTGGCCCCCCGGAATCGAAACCCAGGACGCACGACACGGCGCGTCTGACAGCCAGGAGGATATCGAGATGAGCAGCAAACGAGTTTTTGAGAAGAACGGTGTCCGGACAGCGGCATTCCTCGCTTGCGGTCTCGGCGCTCTGGGCCTGATTGGTCTCGGCGGCGTGGTCGGGGCTCAGGAAGGGCCTGGACCGGAAGGAGCGCCGGGCCCTCGCCCGGAAGTGCGGCGGGACGCCGAACGGCCCGGCGGCGGCTACGGTCGCGCAGAATTTGCCCGACCTGAAGATCGCGGTCCCGAGGGTCGTGATCGGGGTGATCGCCAGGGCCCCCCGCCCCGCGGTGAATTTAACGGTGACCGTGAAGGCTACGGTCCTCCGCCCCGTGGCGGCGAAGGTCGCGATGGTGACTTCCGCCAGGGACCTCCGCCCCGTGGTGAATTCGGCCCCGGACCGGAAGGCCATGGCATGAAGCGCGGCGGTGAAGGGGGCGAAGGAGGCTTCCGCCAGGGTCCGCCGCCCCGTGGCGAGTTCAATGGCGACCGTGACGGATACGGCCCGCCTCGTGGTGGTGAAGGTCGCGATGGCGGCTACCGCCAGGGACCTCCGCCCCGCGGTGATTTTGACGGCGGCCCCGAAGGCCACGGAATGAAGCGTGGCGGTGAAGGTCGCGACGGTGACTTCCGCCAGGGACCTCCGCCCCGTGGTGATTTTGACGGCGGCCCCGAAGGCCACGGAATGAAGCGCGGCGGTGAAGGTGGCCAGGGCGATTTCCGCCAGGGACCTCCGCCCCGTGGTGAATTCGGCCCCGGACCGGAAGGTATGGAAGGACCGCGCGGTCCCCGTGGCGCTGGTGGTCCGCCGGCCTTCAAGGATTTTGACACGGATGGCGACGGGAGCATAACCGAAGCCGAGTTCAATGCCTTCCATGAGAAGCGTTTTGCGAATCGTCCGCCCCGCGGCCCCGAAGGGCCTGGTGCGCCCGCCGCGCCGCCGGTAGCAGAGAATGCCCCGATAGACGCGCCCCCGGCCCCGCCGGTTGTGGCCCCTGAGGCGCCCCCGGTTGCGCCTCCGGCCCCCCCGGCGCCGGTTCAGTAAGTTTTTTGCCCATCCAGCGTCGGCTGAGTGACACCCGCCGACAAAGACCGGAGCAGCTCCCCCTGGCTGCTCCGGTCGCCCTTTTTGGGACTGTCCAGAAAAGCCAGCCTGGGGGAGCAAAGGCCATTTTGGTATTCGGACGCCGCCCCGGTCGAACAATATAAACGCTGGATGGGACTGTCCCACGCTTTTAAAAACGCGGGACGGTCCCGCACGCCAAGTCGTCGTCGCTCGACGTAGCCCCTCGGATTTGCCCCACGCGCGCTTCGGGTATCGGGGTTACCTGCGTGCAGGACAGTCCCGTCCACGCAACTTGATTGTGTATTTGCCACTCCCTGATAATAAGGGCCTTACGCAGCGGGTGTTTTTTCGGCGATTCCTGCCCAGCCAGGCCTTTTGGGCGGCTGCCCGCGCTCCCGATAGATGCCGTAGTCCTATTTTTCCATGAAAGTGCCCCGATGACGCCGCCCCAGACCCCGGAACACAGTGAAGAGCGCAAAGTCTCCAATTTCATTCGCAATATCATCGAAGAGGATATCGCGGCGGGGAAAAATGGCGGCCAGGTGGTCACCCGCTTCCCTCCGGAGCCCAATGGCTACCTCCACATCGGCCACGCCAAGTCGATCTGCCTGAATTTTGGCCTTGCCGAGCGTTATAACGGCCGCTGCCACCTCCGCTTCGACGACACAAACCCCTCGAAGGAAGAGGACGAGTATGTCCAGTCCATCAAGGAAGACGTGCGCTGGCTGGGCTTCGACTGGGGCGAACACGAATACTACGCGTCGGACTATTTTGACAAGCTCCACGCCTGGGCCATCCAGCTTATCGAGGAGGGCAAGGCCTACGTCTGCGATCTGACCTTCGAAGAGATGAAAGAATATCGCGGCACGCTGACGGAGCCGGGAAAGAACAGCCCCTACCGAGACCGCAGTGTGGAGGAGAATCTGGACCTCTTCGCGCGCATGGGCGCGGGCGAGTTCGATGAGGGCACCCGCGTGCTCCGGGCGAAGATCGACATGTCGGCGGCGAACCTGAATTTACGCGACCCCGTCATGTACCGCATTCTCAAGGCGGAGCACCACCGCACGGGCAGTAAGTGGAAGATCTATCCCATGTACGACTACACCCACGGGCAGTCGGACTCGCTGGAGGGGATCACCCACTCGATCTGTACGCTGGAATTTGAAGATCACCGCCCGCTCTATGACTGGTATATCCACGCGCTGGGTATTCACCACCCCCAGCAGATTGAATTCGCGCGCCTGAACCTGAGCTTCACCATGATGAGCAAGCGTAACCTGCTCACACTGGTGCAGGACAAACATGTAAGCGGCTGGGACGACCCCCGCATGCCCACGATCTCCGGCATGCGCCGCCGGGGCTATCCGCCCCAGGCCGTGCGGGCCTTTTGCGAGGCCGTGGGCGTGGCCAAGGCCGACAGCACGGTCGACTTCGCGTGGCTGGAGCACTTCGTGCGCTACGAACTGAACAAGACCGCGCCCCGCTACATGGCCGTGGTGAATCCGCTGAAGGTAATTATCGAGAACTATCCCGAGGAGCATGAAGAGGAATTGGAGGCCGTGAATAACCCCGAAGACCCGGCGGCGGGTTCACGGATTGTGCCCTTTTCACGGGTGCTCTATATCGAGCGGGACGATTTTATGGAGAATCCGCCCAAGCAGTTCTTCCGCCTGGCGCCGGGCCGGGAAGTGCGCCTGCGCTATGCCTTTTTCATCACCTGCACCGGGGTGGATAAAGATCCGGCGACGGGCGAAATCTCGGCGCTGCGCTGCACCTATGACCCCACCACCCGCGGCGGCGACGCGCCCGACGGCCGCAAGGTGAAGTCCACGCTTCACTGGGTTTCCGCCATTCATGCGAAACCCGCCGAGGTGCGCAACTACAACTTGCTCTTCACGAAGGAAAACCCGAATCGTGGAAAGAAGGGTGCGCACTGGACGACCAATATTAATCCGGACAGCCTGGAGATCGTGAAGGATTGTCTCGTGGAGCCCGCACTGACGCAGGTTAAAGCCGGCGACCGCGTGCAATTTGAGCGGCTGGGTTACTATTGCGCCGACGTTAAAGAACACAAGCACAGCGCGCCGGTGTTTAACCGCACCGTGACGCTGAAAGACGCCTGGGCGAAGGAACAGCAGAAGGGGGCGTAGGGACAGGCGTGTTGCGAGACGGTAGAATGTCTTCGGGTGCCACCTCCGAATGTCGAACGCCCATGGCGTTCCCTACTGCGCATTCGCTTCCTGCAACCTGCGGCTCAGGGTCAGGATGATGTTCACCAGCAATTGCACGGACACGTCGCGGGGCATGATGTTGTTGATGATGTCCATCTTCAGCGCGAGGAGGCTCACGTCGTTCAGGGCCACGGCATCGGCGCTGCGCTTGCCCTGGCTAATGAGAGCCATCTCGCCGAACATGTCGCCCTGCTTCAGGGTGGCGATTTCGCGGCCATCGTCGGCGATGGTGACGTTGCCATTCAGGATCAAGTAGAGGGATTCGCCTTCCTGGCCCTTCTTGAAAATGACTTCGCCCGCTTCGTACTCCACGGTGAGGCCCCTGGCGAAGATCTTGGCGATCATTTCCGCTTCCAACCCCCGGAACAGGTCCATGCGGCGCGCCAGGATCTCATAGGTATCCCGCATGCTGTCCATCATGGCGTTCGTCACTTCTTTGAGAATCTTGTCCGGCGATTCCGCATCGCCATCGTCGGTGCCGTCGTCCGTGGCGGGTGCGGCGTGAAATACGCCCTCGAAAATCGACTGGGTGTCGGGCAGGTCTTCCTGACCCGCTTCCTCCGCGAAGCGCACCCGGTGGTGGGTGCTGTCGCTCATTTTCTTCTCCGCGAAGTCCATGGGGGAGTCGACCGGCGCGACGGCGGGGATTTCCTCGGCGGCCAGAGCGGCGCTTTCCGCGCGCCGTGCCGCATACTCGGCCTTTTCGGCGGGAGACAGGCTGATGCCGAAGCTCGACATGGACATATCGCGGGCGCCACTGGATTGACGGTTTTCGGCAAATACTTTGGCGACCACCGTTTCAAAGTGCTTGTGCGCGCATAGAATAGGTTTAATGCGCAGGTCGGGGCAGTGGGCCTGCACCACTTCCAACGCCTTCGTGTTCAGGGGATTCACCATGGCAATGGTGAGATTCTTTCCCAGTTTATCGATGGGAATGAGCCGGTATTCCAGGCAAACTTCCTTCGGCACCAGCGCGGCCACCTCGGCATCGATGAGATAATCCAGCAGGCTCAGGTGAGGAATCTTGCAGAACTTCGCCAGAAAGGAGAGGAGCGATTTCTCATCCAGGATGCCCTCCTCCACGAGGATCTCACCCAGGAATGCGCCCGTTTCCTTCTGAATGGCCAAGGCGCGTTCAAGTTGCTCGCGGGAAGCTTTGCCCTGTTCCAGCAGAATCGCCGGGAGAGACTTGGCGCTGACATGGGCCTGCGCGTGGCTCGGCGTTTCGGTCGGACGTGGCGTGGGGGTCGGGCGCGGCGCCGGCGCGGCGGCCACGGTTGCCGGTGGGGCCACCGCGGGAGTATCGGGTTTCTTAGATTTCATCCAGCCAAGCATAAGGCACAACCCTTCGAGTTCGTGTTGGTGGAGCGATTCCAACGTGCGAAATGCAGATGGGGAGGGCCGTCAAGCCCGACACTTAACAATAAATTCACAACAAGCCGCCCGTCCACCACGCCATCAACCTACTCCAGTCCGGGGCTATTGTGCAAGTTTGGCGGATTCATCACGACCTGCCGGGCCCCGCAGGGACGGGCACGCGCTTACGGATCGTGTCGCTCAATCGAGATTGCCCGGATAACCGTGGTTTCAGCTACTACGTTGAGTTGGCGGGCGCGAGTCCGTCCCCACGATCATTCCATCCGCTTGAAGCCCGCCGCGCTCACGTCGACGGTGATATCGGCGGGCACGGGGATGCCCACGAGTCGCGCGGGACGTGTGGAGGCCATGGTCCAGGCTTCTTCGAAGCTGGCGTCGGTGTGGAGCGCGGTGTTGATGACGCCGAGATCCATCGTGAGCGCCGATCCAGCGAGGCCCGCGTGGCCCACTTTCGTGCAGCGCAACGTCTCGGAAACTTCCACCTCGAAGTCGCCCAACTGGTAGCGACCGGGTCCGCAATCCGCCGCCATGATCGCGTCGGACACGAGCACGGTCTTTTCGAAGCGTTTCGCGCGGATGAAATTTTTCAGCGTAAAGAAAGGCACGTGGTGGCCGTCGGCGATGAAACTGGCGAAGAGGCCGTCTTCCGCGAGCTGGGCCTGAATATAGTTGTCCATGCGCGGCAGCATCTGGTGGGAACCGTTGCCCAGGTGGGTGGACATGACGAGACCCGCTTCCGCGCCCGCGCGGATCTCCGCCGCTGTGGCGTTGGTGTGGCCCACGGCGGAGACGATGCCGTTGTCGCGGCACCAGGCAATCAGATCCATCGTACCGGGCAGTTCCGGCGCCAGTGTGATGATGCCCAGGCGTCCGCCGGAGGCCTCCTGCAGGCGCGCCATGAGGTCCGGCGCGTCGGCGGGGTTGATGGCGTGCTCCAGCGGGTGAGCACCGCGCGGGCCTTCCACGGAGGAGATGAAGGGCCCTTCGATGTGCAGCTTCGGGAAGGCCGCAGCAAGCTCCGGGTCAGCTTCCACGAGTTTCGCGTAGGCGCGGCAGTTGGATTCGAGACGCGCGGGCGAGGCGGTGATGAAGGTGGGCAGCGATACGAGCACGCCGCGCGAATTCATCTTTTCGCGAATCATGTGGAAGGTCTCCGGCGTGAAAACGTCGTCGGCGCCGTTAAAGTCGATGCCCGCGTAGCCGTTGACCTGGAGATCGACGAGGCCGGGGCCGGTGTAGCGTGCTGGGATGGGGAGATTGGTCATGTGAAGGCTCTATTCCTGATATGTAAGTAGACTGCCAATAGAAGGCGCAGAATAGTACGCTCCCGGGAGGTCTACGTGTCGTGGTGTTTCGATGTTGATCTGGGAGTTCCGTGAGGTCGCCGGTTGCCATTCCGTGAAAATGCCAATATTCTCTCTTTCGGCTCGCTCCCTGTCCAGGATTCGTTTTTTTTGCTCACGAGTAAGCTGTTGGGTTTCCTGGTGGTTTCTTTTCTCCGTATACCATACCCATTTGGGGAATGGGGCTACTTTGGTCGTCTCCACCATGCGGCCACCGTCAAAGCGAAACAACTGGTAGACCCAGAAATTGTGGCTGTTTCCGTCTCGGGTTTGTTCTCCATGACTAGAAACCAGATCGCAGTAGATGTAATACCAAGGGCCATTTTTCTTCATGCGGATAACATCATCCGGGGAGAAGTCGTATCCTTGAAAATAAACACTCGAGTAATGTTCGTCTGTCGACAAGAAAAACGCTGTGTACGAGATCGATGAAGCCAGCCCATTTCCACTGTTAGTCCCGGCAACGAGAAAATCTACGCTGCCATCCTGATTAAAATCTCCATGAAATGCTGTTGGGGGAAGCACGGAGCTATGGAGCGTTATTGGTGTCGATAATGCTCTGCCGCTCCGATTCGTGACGGTGACATCCCAGTCTCTGGTCAACTCGTCATCAAGCATGTAGAGTATTGGGGCAGTTGGATTGTCAGATACGGCGTGGACATGCACGTCGCCGCGCAGACCCTCTACTATACCCGTTGGGCTGGATGTCAGCTCGATGCAGGGTTGTAATTTTCCCCAACTTGGAGCTTCCCCTGGAGCAAAGGGAGCGTGCGACGGCGAGTAGCCGTATGCGTGCGAGACAACGATGAGCTCCATGATTAGCACGACGACGATCTGCGATAGCTTCTTGGTGTCAACGCGCTGGGAAACCCTGTCTAAGCGACAATGACTCATGAAAAAACCCTGATCTGATTGCGCCTGCCTCCGAGCGTCCGCGACCAGCGCCACTCGAAATGGAGCGCGGCCGAAGTCCGCTCACCCATCCACTGGGACGGGCACGCGCGTTGGCGTTCACTCCGCAAAACTTGGTTATCGGCAAGGCGCAACATAGCAATTGCTCAATCGAGTGGAGAGGCGCGAGTCCGTCCCCTGACTTCACGCTGGCGTAACCACTTCCTTTTCCTTGTCCCAGGCCATCATTTTCTTGTTGAACCACGACAGGTTCCCCATCCTTACCGCTACGACGCCGTACAATCCCAGTTCCGCCGGGCAGTTTAATGCCACGCCATCGCGGATGGCGGCGTGGTGGTTGCGGTGGTGGGGATCCACATCTTCGCCGCCGGTTTTCTTGTGGGTTGCGATGATGGCGTCTTTGTCGGCGGTCACGTCGCTCTTGATCTCCCAGCCGTCCTTGGTGAAGGTCAGGGTGGCGTCGGTGCCGCGGATGCAGTGGGCGTTGCCGTCGTCGTTGGCCATGGTGCCGAGGACATGGACCGTCATGCCGTCGGTAATCCCTTCCATCGCGGGATATTCCGCGAGGAGTTCGAGGCTGTCGGGCAGATCGCGTCCGTCGTTCCAAGTGTAGATGCCGCCCATGCCCACGACGCGCTCGGGGAATTGCAGGCCGCAGGCCTTGATGAGGCGCGTGAGGCGGTGGACAAAAAGGTCGGTGGCCACGCCGCCGGAGTAGTCGGAATAACAGCGCCATTCATAGTAGCGGTGGGGATCCCAGTCGTGGACCGGTGCGGGCTTCTGCCAGGCGTCCCAATCGAGATCAGCGGGCTTGGCCGCGTCGCTGCTGCCGCCTTCGCGCCGCCAGGGGCCTGGGCCCTCGTAGTTGCGCACGTAGTCGATTTGCGCCTGAACGAGCTTGCCGAGTTTGCCCGCCTTGATGGCTTCGTAAGCGGCGGCATAGCTGTCGTCGGCCATGCCCTGAACACCCACCTGTAATTTCAGTCCCGTCTCGTTCACCTTTCGCACGACATCCTGGGATTCTTTGATGTCGTGGGTCATGGGCTTCTCAACATAGACGTGCTTGCCCGCGTCGAGGGCATCGAGGGTGATGTAGGAATGGGAATGCTCCGGCGTGGCGATGATGACGTAGTCGATGTCCTTGCGTTCGAGGATTTTCCGGTAGTCGTTGTAGACCTTTGCCTTGCCACCCGCCTCCTGAATCTTGCCCTGGAAGTCCAGCGCGCGCTTGTTGTATACATCGCACACCGCCGCGAGCTCCACATTCTCTTCACCGCGAATTTTCAAGAGGGCCGACAGGTGCTCCCGGGCGATCGTGCCGCAGCCGATGAAGGCCATGCGCAGGCGATTGTTCGCACCCGGCGTTTTCGCATAACTCCTGGCCGTCATCGCGACGGCGCCCGCGGCGGCTCCGGAGCGAAAGAAATCACGTCGTGTCAGGCGGGCATGGGTGGGCATTGCGGTGTGGTCCTTTCCAATTGAATTGGGCGGTTTGTCGATAGGGAGGAAGGATAGGGGGAAGAGCGGGCCGGTTACAAGTTCGGCATGACTTACCGGCCTGTGATCGTGGTTATGTCACGGCAAACACTTGACTTGAAAGATTTGGAACTCCATACTATGCGCCCAAGCCGTTGCGAACAGGGGTGTAGTGCACATATCCAGGCCCCGAGTGAGACGGTCGGCGACCGTTCATTTCTTCCGCCTCGCGCCGGGCAGCACTGTTTCGAAACTACCCAACCTCAGGTAACCATCCATGCCAAGACCCTCGGCGCCGGAACTGGCCGGAACTGCTCCCCCAGGCGCCGGTGGAATTCCCCGTGCAGCATCACGGGCAGTGCGTATGCTTCAGGGCATGTCCACGAGGAAACTCGGCGCCGTCGCGGTCGCGCTGGGGCTCCTTTTGACCTTGCCGGCGGTTTGGACGGGGTTCGCTCAGGACGATCACTTCTTCCTTATGGTGTTCAAGGGAAGTCCGGGTTTCAATACCCAGGAGCTTGGCCCCCTGGAAACCTTCTCCTTCTCCAAGGGCGACCCGGCTGACCGGCAAGAACTCATGGAGCGCGGGCTCCTGCCCTGGTGGACGGTCGAGGGATGGAAGCTCAATTTCTGGCGTCCCATCTCATCGCTGAGCAGTTGGGTAGACTACCGACTTTTCGGTGCGAACGCCTGGGCCATGCACCTTCACAGTCTCGCTCTCTACGGAATCCTTACCCTTATAGCCACGGTACTCTACCGGCGGCTCATCGAACCCCGCTGGGCCGCGGGTCTCGCCGCTATCGCCTTTGCCGTCGACTCGGGCCACGCCATTCCCGTCACCTGGCTCGCCATGCGCAACGCCATCCTCACGCTCCTCTTTGGACTCTTGCTGCTGGCCGCCCATGACCGCTGGCGGAAGGCGCGGACCGAGAGACGTCCCGGCTGGTTCTTTGGCAGCCTGGCCCTGCTGTGGCTCGCGCTGGCGCTGCTGAGCGGAGAGTCGGGCGTGTCCGTCGGGGGCTAACTGCTGGCCTATGCCCTTTATCTCGATCCGGCCGTCCGCTTGAGCACCGTCGACCAGCGTTGGTGGTCCCGTTACGCGCGAAGCATCACCGCCCTGCTGCCCTATCTGGCTGTGGTCATTCTCTGGCGGATAGCCTATTCCGGGCTGGGCTATGGCACGGAAGGATCCGGGCTCTACATCGATCCCGTGGCGGATCCGGCCGAATTTCTCTGGCGGCTCCCGGTTAGGCTTGCGGTGCTCCTGCTGGGGCTCCTCGCCATGCCCGACGCCATGCTCTGGAGCCTTACGCCCGCGCCGCAGAGCCATGTTCAACTCACACTCGCCATTCTCTTTCTGGCCGTCTTCGGCTGGGCCGTACTCCCTCTGCTGCGGCGGAGTCCCGAGGCCCGTTTCATGCTCGTGGGCTCGTTGCTGGCGGCCGTACCCGGCTGCGCGACCCTGCCCATGGATCGCCTGATGATGTTTTCCTCCTTCGGCGCGCTCGGGCTGGCGGCCATGCTTCTGGCCGATATGACAGTGTGCCGTGCGGGCGGGATTCGGGGTCGGATTCGAAAGCCCCTGGCCATTTTTCTCATCGTCTCCCACTTCTTGGTGGCCCCCCTGGGGCTTATCGCGGGCACCCAGCATATCCGCATCATGAACAAGGTCCTGAACGGCTCCAACCCGTCCATCCCGGTAGATCTTCCGGCGTCAACGCGGGTCGTGGCCATCAATACACCCAACGATCTCCTCGGAGGCAGTTTGCCCATCCACCGCTCCTCCCGGGGCGAGCCCCTGGTGCGGCACTGGTGGTGGCTCTATTCCGGGATGGGCGATCTTTCCGTCGAACGGGAAGACGCCAACACCATCATCCTGCGACCGGTGGAGGGTTATTTCACGACGCCGTGGGCCGATATCTTCCGCCTGCCCGCGTCTGATCCGATCAAGGCCGGCGACCGCTTTTCCCTGGAGGGTCTCGAAATCGAGGTGATCGAGGTCTCCGCCGAAGGGGCGCCCACGGAGGTACGTTTCCGCTTCGATGTACCGTTGGAGGATCCCGCACTACGCTTTGTCTCCTGGCAGAACGGTACCTATGTACCCTTCGTTCCGCCGGCGCCGGGGGCGACGGTCGAGGTGTCCCGCGGACGGATTGCCCGCCTGCTTAACCTCGCACTGGGCTGGAAATAGGCCGAATTTCCAACTCTGGTTTGAAGCGCTCCCGCCCCCCGTGGCATAATTCCGCCCTTGCTTCGCCGCTGCTCACCCGAATTATAAGAATAGGATTCTGCCTGGGGCGGCGCCCTCTGGCCCACGGGGACGCCGATTGAAATCCTTTCACGCCCAGGGTTGGCGGGCGGCGCCGATAGATTGCTCCCCGTCCCGCAATGGCGACGCTGCCGCGTGCCAACGCGGAATCCGTGCAGTCGTCTACTACTTTCTGGAACTGGCCACGATTTTTTGTTTGGAGCGCACAAGGGATGGGATTCTCAGCGAAGGACGCCAAGCCCGCCCCCGCGCGGGACTACGGCGGGGTAATGGACGGCGGTGTGGTCGGATTTCTTGCCGGGCGTCTCGTCATCGCGTTGCTTATTTTCGCGCGCTGGATGCCCATCGGCGTGGTCTACGGGTTTGGCTCCGCGGTCGCCATGGCCGTCATGCTCTTTGCACCCCACATCCGGCGTCATGTCCGCCGGAATCTCACAATGCTGCTGGGCGACGATGTGTCGCCCCGTGAATTGAAGCGGCTCGTGAATGAAAACATCCGAAATACCTTTTCCCGAAAGTGGATGGACATTTTTACGCTGCCGCGGCTGTCGCGCGCTTTCTTTGAGAGCAACGTGGAGGTTGTGGGGCTGGAGCAC
>JBHEKR010000189.1:0-8396 GCA_041859365.1 Candidatus Hydrogenedentales bacterium | reverse complement strand
TTAAGAGCCCTGGTAGACCACCAGGTTGATAGGCTGGAAGTGTAAGCACGGCGACGTGTTCAGCGGACCAGTACTAATCGCTCGTGAGGCTTGGTCTTTAGCAATCATAGAGTTGCTAAATAATCAACTCCCTTTAGCCGTCTGATATTGTAATCCAGTAAATTACCCAACATTCTCTGTCAAAACTATTTTGTCAGGCCACAGCCTGACTCCAAGTTTTGCCGGTGGCTATAGCGACAGGGCCACACCCGTTCCCATTCCGAACACGGAAGTTAAGCCTGTCTGCGCCCATGGTACTGCACGGGCAACTGTGTGGGAGAGTAGGACGCTGCCGGCGCTATCTTAAAAAGGCCCGCTCGGGTTAACCGAGCGGGCCTTTTGCATGTACGCACAAAACAACCCAACAGAACGTATGGGGCGTGGGGCGTAGGGGACATATGAGATCGTAGGACCCTTTCTTCCTGCATTGACGGTCCACTTCTGCTTAACTTGGGGCAGCAGTCACTAACCCCGGGAACTCTCGCATGAAGCAATTCTTTGCCCTGTCACGTCGTGGATTTCTACTCCTCACACTCGCCGCAGCCATTCTTGCGCTACCCTCCTCAGAAGCGGTGGCATCAGACGAAGCCTCCCCGTGGTTCATCGAAGGCTACGCCGGCCAACAGAGCGTAGCACCCGGCGAAGACGTGACCTTCCACGTTTCAACGGGAGCACCAAAGTTTGAAGCTGAAATCAAACGGATCGGTGCAACGGAAGAATCGGTATGGGTCCAGAAGGATATACCCGGACAGGCCTACCCTGTCCCGGAGAATGCCTCCTCCCACGGATGCCAGTGGCCGGAAACCTTCCGGGTGAAAATCCCTGTGGATTGGCGCAGCGGCTACTATCAGGTCTCCCTGCGCGCCACGGATGGCGGCGGCCGCTTTACCCAGCGTGGGCGACGCACCGCAGAGTCCAGTTGCTTCTTTGTGGTGCGATCAGCGACACCCGGGGAAAACACGAAGGTCCTCCTGCAACTCACCACAAACACCTACAACGCCTATAACAACTGGGGCGGCTCCAGCCTCTATGCCTACAACGGCCGAGCCGGCATCCAGGGCCACCGCGTTTCTTTTGATCGCCCCCCTGCGAGCCAGTTCTCCTCCTGGGAACTGCCCTTTATCCAATGGGCCGAGCGAAACGGCTACGTACTCGACTATGCTATAAATTCCGACCTCGAATTCCGACCGGAACTCCTGCAGTACTACCGCCTCGTGCTCAGCGTGGGCCATGACGAATACTGGTCCACGCCCATGCGGGACAATCTCGAAAACTTTATCGCCACAGGTGGTAATGTCGCCTTCATGAGCGGCAATACCTGCTGCTGGCAGGTGCGCAGCGAAGACGAAGGCAAGGCTCTCGTATGCTGGAAGGAAAACTACTTCAAAGATCCCGTTTTTGCCACGGGCGACCACGCCTTGCTCACCTCCCTCTGGAGTCACCACCTCGTAAAGCGTCCGGAAAACCTGCTCACTGGCGTCGGCTTCCTTTGGGGCGGCTTCCACAAGAGTCACGAACAATTCATGGACGGCAGCGGCGCCTTCACCGTGCATCGTTCCGAACACTGGATCTTCGAGGGAACCGAACTTAAGCAGGGCGACGAGTTTGGCGGCGAGAATACCATCGTCGGCTACGAGTGCGATGGCGCCGAACTGGAGTGGCGCGATGGCCTGCCCTTTCCCACTTTCAAGGATGGTACGCCTGAGTCCTTCACCGTACTCTGCACCGCGCCGGCCCGCTGGCACCCTGGCGACAGCGAGTGGTATGAGAAATGGGAGAAGGGCCGCACCGGCGCTGCGTGTCTAGGCCTCTACACAAAGCCGGGCGGCGGGACCGTCTTCACTTCCGGCACGACCGACTGGGCCCACGGTCTCCGTGGCGGAACGCCCGCGGTCGAGCAAATCACGAAGAACATTCTGGACCGACTCTCGAAGTAGACGGTGACGACAATACAAGATTGGGATTTATGAGCTATTTTAACGCCACACACCGTGCGGCAAGCATCCTCGCTCTTGCAGCTTCAGTATTTGTTACATCCGCCCCCGCGCAGGATGCTATCCCCAAAGATCGTCCCCGCGTCCGGCCGCCCTCCGCCCTGACCGGCTGGGCCGACTGGGAAAAGGGGGAAGAACTGCTCAAACGCATCGAAGTTCCTCCTGCGCCGGTCCTTACGGCGGAAGAAGAGCAGAATACTTTCAAAGTAGCGCCCGGCTATCGCGTGGAGCTCGTCGCCGCCGAACCTTTCGTGCAGAACCCGATCTTTTTCGAGTTTGATCCCGATGGGAGGATTTGGGTCGTAGAATATCAGGGCTACATGCGCGACCTCGATGGCAGCGGCGAAGACGAGCCCATTTGTCGCGTTGTGGTGCTCGAAGACACCGATGCCGACGGGCGGGCGGACAAGCATACCGTTTTCCTCGACGAACTTGTCATGCCCCGCTCCTTTGCCTTCGTAAAAAGCGGCATCCTCCTTCAGGAGCCGCCCACGCTGTGGTTCTGCGAAGATACGGATGGTGATCTCCGCGCCGACAAACAGACCGACATGGGGGAGATGGGTATGGCCGGGAACCCCCAGCACACCGCCAACGGACTGCGCTATGGCATCGACAACTGGCTGCACTGCGCCGATTGGAACAAGCGCTACCGCTGGCGGGACGGAAAACTCGTTGAGGAAGAAACGATCAAGCGTGGACAGTTTGGCGTAACCTTTGATGAGACCGGTCGCTTCATGACCTGCTACGAGAACAAGGCCCTCTATGGCGACGCCCTCCCCGCCGCGTACCTGATGCGAAATCCCCATCTGCAGCGCGTCTTCCAGCGCGGCGGCGGTGATCGCAAGGGATTCGGCGTCAATGTGGACTTCGCACCCAACGCCCAGAAGGTCTTCCCCATCCGCGTCACGCCCGCAGTTACCCTCGGCGCCCTCGAATTACGCGACGACGGACGCCTGCGCACCTATACCATCGCAAGCGGCACGACGTTCTATGATGGACACCAGTTTCCGGCAGACGCCCGTCGCAACGTCTTCGTGCCCGAATCCGGCGGTCACCTCATTGGAAGGCTCAGGCTCGACGACAGCATCTCGCCCGATGCGTCGCGATTCTATCCGCCAGAGCAGGAATTCCTCGCGTCTACCGACGAGCGCTTTCGCCCGGTCAATGCCCGTGTCGGTCCCGATGGCGCACTCTATGTAGCCGATATGTACCACGGAATCATCGAACACGTGATCTTCATGGTGCCCTGGCTCACCAAACAGATCGAAGAGCGCAAGCTCGGCGAAGGAAACGATCTTGGTCGCATCTGGCGCATCGTCGCAGAGGACGAACCTATTGACCGTAGCGCGCCGAATCTGTCGAAAGCATCGACCACGAAGCTCGTGAAAACCCTGGCCCACCCCAACGGTTGGCATCGTCTCACGGCCCAGCGTTTGCTCATCGAGCGGGCCGATCCAAAGGCGATTCCGCGACTGCGAAAGTTGGCTGTGGATGAGAACGCCTTCGCCGCGCTCCACGCGTTGTGGACACTGGATGGAATGGGTGCCCTCGACACTGAAACCAGGCTGAAGGCGCTGAAAAGCGCCGATGAACGGGTGCGCGCCGCCGCCATCCGTCTATCCGAAGGGGACTCAAACGTGCTCGCCCCGCTGGTCGAGCGCGTCAAGGACGAGAGTCCGTCGGTCCGTCTGCAACTCGCCCTGACCCTGAGCACCTTCCCCGATCCCCAGGCCCAGGCGGTGCTCGCCGAATTGGTCGAGCAGGAAGCGCACCCGCTATTCCGCACCGCCGCCCTGACCGGTCTGGCGGGTCGTGAATTGGAATTCCTACAGCGCTGGACGCAACGTGGCAACGAGGACCAAAGTCTCGTGTCCTTGCTGGCCCAATGCGTGCTGGAAGAAGCAAGCGCGCCCCGTGTTGCGGAGCTCTTCGCCCTCTTCGAGAACACCCCCGCCGATCGGGAATGGCAGCGCAACGCCATGCTGGATGCCTTCGCTCGAATCCGCTACCCCGAGCCATTCTCCCTCACACAAGAGCCCCTGGCCTTGACCGCCCTCATGCGCGCACCGGATGTGGCCACCCGCGAGAAGGTGATGGCCGCCTTTAACCAGTTCACCTGGCCGGGGGCAAAACTGCCCGATACCCTGACGCAGAACGCCGCCCCCCTAACCCCCGAGCAGGAACAGCGCGTGCTCCTGGGCCAACAGCTCTACGCCCAGGCCTGTGCCGCCTGCCATCAGCCCCATGGCGGTGGCGTTCCGGGCGTCGCGCCGCCCCTCGCAGGCAGCGAATGGGTCGGTGGCCCGCCGGAGCGACTCATTCGTATCGTGCTGAACGGACTCTACGGACCTATCCAGGTAAACGGCCAGACTTGGAATCTCAGCATGCCCACCTTCGGTACCTACACCGACGAGGACGTGGCCGGCGTGCTGAGCTATGTCCGGCGCGCCTGGGGCAACGCAGCCGAACCGGTCGAGCCCGCTTTGGCCGCCGCCGTGCGCCGCGAAGGCGAGGGGCGGACCCTTCCCTGGCGCGCTGAAGAGCTCGCGCTGGTTGCCGGTGACTCGGCTGCTATTACACCGCTCCAGCCCGAAGCTGACGGGACCATTGCGCTCCCAGCCAGCAAAGCCACCGTTTTTGGACAACGCCTCGCGTACCGCCCCACCCTCGATGTGTTGGCGCCGTGGGTGGTCGCGGAAGACATCGCCGAGTGGCAGGTGGAGGTCGCCGAACCCGGTACCTACGAGGTTACCGTAAGTCTCGCCGCCGACGACAAATCCGCCGGCGACAATTTCATGGTGGAGACCGAAGGCAGCCGCACTCGGGGCGAAGTGCCCGACACGGGGGGCTATGATCGCTTCGTCGAGCAACCCAGTGGCCGCTTGGCGTTGCGCGCTGGCCTGAACCGCGTCATCCTCCGGCCCGATGGTGCCCTAAAGCAGGAGCTGGCTGATGTGCGGGGGCTGCGCTTGGCGCCCACGGCGCGATAAGCTCGATAGACGAGGAAAATTTGGAAATGCACCAGAGGGCGGACGCCGGAATCAATCGGGCGTCCGCCCCTTCGTTTAAAGGGCTCAGCATTCCGGAGTAGACGACCCCGTCACATTGCATACAAGGGCGAGCCCACGACATTGTACGCGTTCACCGATGTGGGGAGCGTGAGGCCCCAGATCGGCGCACTTCCATTGGCACCCGAGTCGGCTGGCAATCGGACAAGTGTTGTTGCAGCGGCGAAGTCACTGGCGGACAGCGTCGTTGAGATGAGATATACCGGGGATTCCCCGAGCGGAACAATCCCGCCGGGCCCAGCGTTCCCATCATTCAAAGTCCCCGGCGCCCACACAATAAGCACCGCGCCCCTCGGTCCATCGAAGGCGTAGCCATGGACGCCGTTCGTGTCGTGGTCGTCTATGGCGGGCTCTTTTTTAAGCGGCGCAGCGAAGCGCGGAGTCGGACCCAAGCTGTTGGCCAGCATCGCCTGAGCCGCAAAGAACTTCTGGGGAACAGCCTCCGGTCCAAGGAGCGGATTTTCGAGATCGCGGGAGCCGTTGTTCACTTCACCCTCAAGGCCAGAGTGCCAGAATATCTTCTCCACGCCATGGGCCAGCAGAATAACCGCCTGACGAACATTGAAATCCGAAGCCTCGCGCTCGCTCGCCTGTTGCCGATTCGCGGCCCAGTGACCAGGATTCGGCGGCGCCCACGGCGTCCAGGGCTTGTCATCTGTCCCCCAATAGCTCAGCTCCGTGGCCCAAATCGGCTTGCGCCCACCCCGTGCGTCCATCGAAGCTTGGATTCTCGCCATCAACGGAACAAAAGACTCCGGCCCGTCGCCCTCCGGGTAAGGATGAAGATTGTAAATGTCCACATAGTCCAGACCGCCCTTCTGAATGAACTCGTCCCCCATCGGGCTGTTGGCCATGATCGAAAGACCACCGATCACTACGCAATCGGGGTCGGCCGACTTCATTGCGGCCGAAGCGCCTTTCAAGAGTTCGATGTAGGTATCCACCGTGTAGCCCCCACCGGCTGGCAGACAATACCACGGAACCCACAGGGGCTCGTTCAAGAACTCCCAATGACGCACACGATCCCGGTAGCGCGACACCGTCTTGGAAATGAAGGTATTCAATTTGTCCCGGTGCTCGGGCGCGGGCGCATAGGCGCTCCGCTCCACGGCGGGCAACCCCTCCGGCGGCGCTTCCGAGGCCCAGAGTGCCGACGGTTGCGGCGGGAGCAGCGGCAAGAGATTCATGCCCACCTCGCCGATGCGATCCACCTGGCGGTCGATCTCGGCAAAGTCACAGGCGCCTTCCCGCGCTTCGATCGATTCCCACTTCATCGACCAGTCGCGAGCCCAGGTCACCCCCGCCTTGCGCAACTGCCCGCATGCCCCTTCCGTCGTCGGGACGTGGTTGAGTCCGAAGATTGACTCTTGCGACGGATACGTATCCACCACCGAGAACTTGATGGTCCTGCTGTGGGCAATCCCGCCGAGCTCCCAGGAAAGGTGCGCCCGGTAGTAGCCCGCTCCCGGCACGGCCAGGGGGAGAAAGTTCTCCGCCCGTGCGCCGGGGGCGACTGACCATCGGTGAATGGTCTCGGGGCTTCGCGCTCCGAAATAGTCTTCGAGTCGCGCGTGGATTTCGACATCAGCCGCGACCAACGTCGTATTCGAGCAAGTCACCGTCAGGCCAATCGTCTCCTGGATGTCGAACAGATTTCCATCGCGTCCGCTGTGCATACCAAGCTCGATCGGCTCGCGAGGAACATAATCCGAAGGCGCGGTACTCTCAGGCTCCAGTCCGCCCGACGAAGCTTCCAGTTGAACCCCATCAATCCAGACGACAGCAGAGGCCTCGGGCGTATCCGAAAGATTCGGTCCAAGGGCCACAAAAACATCCTGCGCATACGCTACCATGGAAAACTCATAGCGCACCCACGTCGTACCCAGCATGACCCGCTTCGAGTGGAAATCCGCCCCGACGACGGCATCCACGGCCCCCCCGAAGCGAAGCGCAAGGTCGGCGGGCACCCCTTCCCGATCAGCACGCATGAAGGCGGAAAGCGTATAAGAGGTTCCCGGCGTAACGGTGATCCAGCCCAGGCTCGCGGCCAGTGGGGCGGACTGCACCACCGTCTGCGACGACCCAAGGGTGTAATCGGAATAGGTCACAGGCGTCTTGCCCGGTCCCAGCGCTATCTGGAGACAATGATCGCCGTCGTAGGCTTCCCCCGCCTGAACAACGCCATAAAGTCCGCATAAATCGCCGCCCGCAGCCGTGCTTTTTCCCAGAGACGACCAGCCATCCGCACCCAGTTCAAAACTGCTGTTGGGAATCAGATTCGTGGAAGCAAGGGGAGGAACGGCCGGGTTCCAGCGCGGCGCCGGCCCTTCCGCATGCGACACCGCGCAGACCGCTACCAGCAAGCCGAGCACACACCGGCACAGCATCGCCGGAGTCTTAAAGGGCGACAAGACCCGGAGGGGAGAAAGGGGGGAATGGTTGTTCATCACAATCCTTCGCATACAATAGGATTCCAGACCAATGGTACACCGCGCTAACGTGGCCAGGATTAGGCGCGCAGACACGGCTATAGAGTATCACCACCCGGCTCTGTCTCCAATCTACCCACTGCCCATGGAAATCGCATTAGAGCCGGGAGCTATGGAGCGGGGGCTTTCCAGCCCCCGACCCGCCGAAGCCTGCGGAGGGGGTCCCAGGCCGGAAGGAACTCATTGTGCACGAATAGGCCGAACTATCACACCAGAACAGGGCGGATACACACCGACAAAATACGAGTGCTCATGGCTTGATCGGTTAGGGCGAAATGTCAACGCAAACGGACAACGCGAAGACCTGTACTCCCTAAGTGATCTCGGGGACTACACTTACCGGTAGAAAACGGAGTTGCACGGGTTGCGGTCGTGAAAAAGTGCCGCACTGGACGCGCTCGGTAACGCTCGGTAAAGGGGTATGAAAACAACACGCAGCAAAATTTCTTCGCCTGTTCGTTGACATCGCCTTCCTGCGTTTGTTAAGCTACTTCTCCGCTGCCGAGAACACACGGCGGCGGCACGGTTGAACGGCCCCCGCTTGCGGGAAATGTTCGGTCGGTCGACAGTTGAATAGATAGCAAGCTCGAGTCATCAAGTACTCAGAAATAAGGTGGTTGCTTGGTTGACATAGTGCTTGGTAATTTGCTATCTTATGTATCGCCTGACCGCACGACGGTCTTGGCGGTAAAACACGCACCGGCGGCTGACGCTTCGGCGTTCTTCGGTTGGTTTGTGCGTGTGTGCTTTTATGCTCTTTGAAAATTGAATACGATGCATATCGACAAATTAAACCATTGTCTTGT
>JBHEKR010000175.1:0-18472 GCA_041859365.1 Candidatus Hydrogenedentales bacterium | reverse complement strand
CGGGTGGCCGGAGACTTCAATAATCGCGGCATTCGGGCTCTCGTAGGTGAAATAAGCCTTCCCTGAGGCCATCTCCCAACCCTTGGCGGTCTTGTCAAACCCTCCCGTGATCGCGTAGCGCCCGTCTCTCGTGATATCGATGGACCATACCGTCTCGGGGCTGTGTGCGCGAAAGGTCCTCTGATCGCGATTGCAGAGATAGAGGAGATGGCCCCACTCCCAGTGGCGGAAGCGCTCCCCGCACTTTTCCAATTGGTTCATGGCGCGCTGAAACTGCCCATCGGAAATGAAGCGGCGTCCGCTGGAGATGGCTGCGAGATAGAACTCCTGCTCGCCATTTTGCCGCGCGGTTTCCGCAAGTTGCTCGGCCTCCTGGGCGCGGATCGATTCTTGAACGGCCTTGTTTCGCTCCGACTGGACCTGAAGATAGGCCACGGCGCCCGTGGCCGCCAGGCCGAGCAGGCTCACGGCACCCACCAGCAGGGGCGCCTTGAAGCGGCGGATGAAGTAGGAAAACAGCTCCATCGGCTTATAGCGATAGACCCCCACCAGGCGGCCCGCGAGGAAATGCTCGATATCAATGGCCAGTTCACGGGCCGATTGGTAGCGGTCTTCCGGGGTTCGCGCCATGGCGTGCCCGCAGATCGCGACCAGTTCCTCCGGCGCTTCCGGCACCAATTCCGAAATCGGCGTCGGCGGAGCCGCGAGGAGCTTGTTCAGCGCCGATGCCGAAGTCGGGTCCGGGTACGGCGCGCTGCCCGTCAGCAGTTCATAGAGCACCGCGCCAAGGGAGTACACGTCGGAGCGCTCGTCGATGGCGTTGACGTCGCCCCGGGCCTGCTCCGGCGGCATGTAGGCCGGCGTGCCCACCGCCACCACGTCCGCCTCAGCCTCCTTCATCAAATCGATGTCCGGGCGCACCACCCCGCCCCCATCCATGTCGGCGCTGGACTGGCGCATCCTGGCCAGCCCCCAGTCAATGACCACAGTTTCGCCGTACTCGCCCACCATCACGTTGCCCGGTTTGATATCCCGGTGAATTACGCCCCGGCTGTGGGCAAAAGCGATGGCCTGACAGAGGCTGGTGAAGTGGGAGAGAAGTCGAAGGCGCCCCTCCAGATTACCCGCGGCGCGGATCGCCTGGCGAAGGCTTTTCCCCTTCACCAGTCGCATGGTGTAGTACAGGCTGCCATCGGCCCGGCGACCCAACTCATAGATAGGCACGATGCTCGGATGTTCGAGCTGCCCCGTGATGCGCGCTTCATAAAGAAACCGGGCCTGCCGCTGATGGGCCAGAGGTCCCGGGCCCGGTCCCCGCACTTCAAGCGTGGAAGCGTTACTGGATACGGGGGCTGGCGGCAACAATTCCTTAAGCGCGATACGGCGAGCCAGGAAGCTGTCATAGACGATCAGGATTTTGCCCATACCGCCCTGGGCATGATCTACGGAGAACTGGTAGCGCCCCGGCACTTCTTCCGATACTTCGTCGTCCGTGCCTGGCGTGTCCAGAAAGCCGCCCGGCGGCTGGAGCGTGATGGCCTCATGGGGACTGAGACCCAGCGATTTCATCACTTCCCGCAACTCCGCCGACGCACCTGGAAGATCCCGCTCCGCGACCTGAGCCAACCGCGAGGCATGAATCCGGAGTTGGTCCACCGCGTCCTCCCGGCTGGATTGAGCAAGAACCTGCCCGAAGGTAGTTTCACCGTCACCGGAATCCCACGCCCGTACGATCGCGGCAAAGTCGTCCGCGCGGATCAAACCAGCCTGAAGTCCGGCAATGCCCAGCAGAAAGTCGCCTGCATGATTCACAACGGTGCACCTTCATGGAGGTGGTGGGAAAGACAGTCGCGGGACACAGCACCAGCCAGCCATGCGCCCGAAGGCGCGGGAAAGGTGGGCGAGACTGTGTAACGCGGTAATCGCAAGTAAATCTCAGCGGGTTGCTTAGGGTGACACTAGCGGGCCAATCATACGGAATTGCGGAAAAGATTGCAATAGAGCCGGTGCCGATCCTGCCCCGGAATTCCGCCCGGTGCGCATGGCCGTGGGCACCGGAAAGGCGGCGCGTCCCCCGGGGGTTTGCACCCATTCCGGGCCCGCGACTATAATACCGGGCTCTAGAAAAGGCAGGTTTTATGATTCGTGCAGGTATAGTCGGCGTAACAGGATACGGCGGCCGGGAATTACTCCGGCTGCTGCTGCCCCATCCCCATGTGAAGGTGGTGGCCGCAGTCTCTTCCAGTGCCGTCGGGCAGCGGGTGGATGCCGTGCTGCCCCAGTTCCGTTCACTGACGGATTTGTCTTTCGTGGCGTTTGAGCCCGAAAAGCTGGCCGCCGAGTGCGATGTGGTCTTTGTCGGCGTGCCCGGCGCGGAATCCACCACCATCGTGAAGCGCCTCCGCGCCGCCGGGGTTCGGGTGATCGATATTGGTCCAGATTTCCGCCTGAAAGACACCAAACTCTTCGCCCAGTACTACAAGACGGAGCATCACGCCCCGGAATTGCTCGACGAAGCGGTCTACGGCTATGTGCCGGGCTGGCGGGAGCCCCTGCGGAGCGCTCAACTCGTCGCGGTGCCCGGCTGCTACCCCATCAGCATTATCACGCCCCTGCGGCCCCTGTTGAAAGCGCCCATCGCCCCCGAATCCATCGTGATTAACTCCGTTTCCGGCATCTCCGGCGCGGGCCGGACCCCCAGCGAGGCCCTCCACTTCCCGGAGATGAACGAAAACTTCAAGGCCTACAAGGTGGCGGTGCACCAGCACATCCCCGAGATCGAGCAGGCCCTGAACCACACCTGGAAGGTGCAGTATACGCCCCATGTGGCCCCCATGAACCGGGGGATCCATACCACCATCGTGCTGCGGCCAACGGAGGCTTTTGATCCCGCCGACTACTACGGCGACTACGCGAACGAGCCCTTTATTCGCGTGCTCGGCGAGGGCGCGGCCCCCGAAGTGAAGCACGTGCGTGGCACCAACTTCATTGACTTCGGCTGGTTCCATGATCGCCGTACCGGCAATCTGCTGCTCCTTTGCACCATCGATAATCTGGTAGGCGGCACCTCCGGCATGGCCGTGCAGTGCTTGAACCTCATGTTTGACCTCGAAGAAACGACTGGCTTGCTCTATGGAGGCCTCGCGCCATGAGAATCATTGACGGCGGCGTCTGCGCGCCCCAGGGCTTTCAGGCCTCAGGCTTCAACGGAAATATCAAAGGCAAGGGCCTCGACCGCAAGGACTGCGCCCTGGTGACCAGCCAGGTGAAAGCCGCCATTGCCGGTACCTTCACCACCAACATCCTCAAGGCCCCGCCCATCCAGTGGACCGAAGGCGTGTGCATCCGGGGCGAAGGCCGGGCCATTTTCATCAACAGCGGCAATGCCAACGCCTGCACCGGCTCCATCGGCGTAAACGATGCCCAGAAAACCGCCGAGCGTATCGCTTTGGCACTGGAGATTCCCGTGACCGAGGCCGCCGTCCTCAGCACCGGCGTCATCGGTGTGCCCCTGCCCATGGATCGCATCCTGAATGGCGTGGACGGCTGCGTGAACGCCCTTTCCCCCGCGGGGAACCTGGATGCGGCCCAGGCCATCATGACGACCGACACCGTCGCCAAGGAAATGGCGATCGAGATCCCCCTGAGCACCGGCCCCATTCGTTTGGGGGCCATGGCCAAGGGCTCCGGCATGATCGCGCCCAACATGGCCACCATGATCGCCGTGCTCACCACGGACGCCCGGATTGCGCCGGAGAACCTGCGCGCCGCCCTCAAGCACTCGGTGGACCGTTCCTTTAACTGCATGTGCGTGGACAACGACATGAGCACCTCCGACGCCGTGGTCTGCCTGGCCAACGGCATGGCCATGGGAGCGGCCCTGGAGCCCGGCACACCGGACTTCGAGGCCTTTGGTGAGGCCCTTGACCAGATCTGCATCGCCATGGCCCAGGCCGTGGTGCGCGACGGCGAAGGGGCCACGAAGTTTATCGAGATCCGGGTCAGCGGCGCCGAGAACGACAACGACGCCAAGACCGCCGCGCGGAGCATCGCCCATTCTCAGTTGTGCAAGACCGCCTTCTTCGGCGAGGATGCCAACTGGGGCCGGATCGCCTGTGCGGCGGGCTATTCCGGTGTGACGTTTTCCCCCGAAGACCTGAGCATTCTGCTGGGCGATCTGCCCGTGGTGCACGAAGGCCTTCCAACCCTTTTCGACGAGACAGCGGCCAAGGCCATCATGAGCCAGCGCGACATCGTGGTCTCGGTCAGCCTGGGCGATGGCCCCGGTTCGGCCGTATTCTGGACCTCGGACCTCAGCCACGCCTACGTCTCGATCAATGCCGACTACCGAACCTGAACCGCGCCCGGATTCCGGGCTGAACACATCACCCCCATATTCGGGTGGCGCCAGTGCCGCCCGCAGAGCAGGTATCATGCAAGAGTCCATCCAGAAAGCCGCCGTTCTCATCGAGGCCCTGCCCTACATCCGCGATTTCGAAGGCAAGACCGTTGTCATCAAATACGGCGGCGCCGCCATGACCGATCCCGAGTTGCGCCGCAGCACCGCCGAAGACATCGTGCTGATGAAGTACGTGGGTATGAACCCCGTCATTGTCCACGGTGGCGGCCCGGCTATCAACGAAACCCTCAAGCGGCTCAATATCCAGTCGTCCTTCAATGCCCATGGCCTGCGCGTCACCGACGACGCCACCATCGAAGTGGTGGAGATGGTATTGGCGGGCAAGCTGAACAAGGACATCGTCAGCCTGCTCAACCGCGCCGGCGGCAATGCGGTGGGCCTCTCCGGCAAAGATGGAAACCTGCTCTTCGCCCAGAAGAAGCTCATGCCCGACGGCTCCGATATTGGCCATGTGGGCGAAATCGTCCAGGTGAATACCCGCATCGTAGACACCCTCACGGCGGCGGGGCTCGTGCCCGTCATCGCCCCAGTGGCGACGGATGCCCAGGGCGGCACGTGGAACGTGAATGCCGACACGGCCGCGGGTGAAGTCGCCGGCGCCCTCCGTGCGGAAAAACTCGTCTTCCTCACCGACACACCGGGGCTGCTGCGCGATGTAAAAGACCCCGATTCCCTCATTCACCAGTTGCGGGTGGACGAAGTGGCCTCACTCCGCGCTTCGGGCATTATCGCCGGCGGCATGATCCCCAAGGTCGAGGCCTGCATCACCGCATTGACGGCGGGCGTGCGCAAGACGCATATTATCGACGGGCGTGTGTCCCACAGCCTGCTGCTCGAAATTTTCACCCGCGAAGGGCTGGGCACGCTGGTCAGTCACTAGACGTTCGGGTGGGAATGGGTCTTATGAGAACGACCCATAGGTCCCATAAGACCCATTTGGCTCATTGACCGCCAACCGCCATCATTTTTATTTCCGCCAACAGAACAGGAGTTTGTGGTTTGGCCGATTCATCGTTCATACCCTATGAGTTGATTTCCGAGGGCGGCATTGTCATGTGGCCCATCTTCTTCTGCTCCTTCGTGGCCCTGGCCATCGTGATCGACCGGCTCCTCTTCCTGCGCCGCGCCTCGATCAATACCCGCGAGTTCATGGAGACCATGCGCCAGGTCCTGCGGCAGAACCGCATCCAAGAAGCCATCCAGATCTGCGATGAGACCGACGCGCCCATTGCTCGCCTCATGAAGGCGGGCGTGCTCAAGCACAACCGGAGCAAAGACGAGATGCGCGAGGCCATTCAGGACGCGGGCAATCTGGAAATGCCCCATCTGGAGCGCCGCCTTTCCGCCCTGGCCACCTGCGCCAACGTCGCGCCCCTGCTGGGCCTCCTGGGCACCGTGACCGGCATGATCAAGGCCTTCGATCAAATTCAGAACAAGCGCGGCCTCGTGAACCCCTCCGACCTCGCCGAAGGCATCGGAAACGCCCTCATCACCACCGCCGCCGGTCTGGTGGTGGCCATCCCCGCCCTGGTGGTCTACAACTACCTCGTCACGCGCGTCGACAACCTCGTCGTGGAGATGGAGATCAGCTCGGCCGAGGTGGTGGATCTGCTCGCCCGCCACCAGGACGAAGACGGGGTCTGAACCATGCATTTCAAGCGGCAACACAAACGACGCATCGTGGCGTCACTCGACATGACGCCCCTGATCGACGTCGTATTGCTGCTTTTGTTCTTCTTCATGCTGTCCTCCACCTTCGTGGCCCAAACCTCGGTGCCCATCGAGATCCCCGAGGCGGCGGGAACCCCCAGCCTCGAAACGAAAGACGCCATGCTGGTCCTCCAGTCGGGCGAAGGCGGTCCCGACAATGAGGGGATCATTCAGGTCAGTGGTGGTGCCGATGCGGAGCCCGTGGAAGTCGGCGACTGGGCCGCCCTGACCGAGGCCCTCTCGGCTATCGGCGAGGCCACCCCCGAAGCGCTCCTGATGATCTACGCCGACGAACGCGTCACTTCCGGCCGCATGGTGAAGGTGCTCGGCATCGCCAACAGCGTGGGCATCGAGCACTTCAGTGTCGCCGCCCAGACCCCCGACGACGGGTGAGCGTCATGGCCGCCGATGCGCCCCGAGAGGACTGGTATCAGTATTTCCGCAAACCAGAAGCGGGCCGCGGATTTGTCGTAGCCCTGACCATTTCAGCCATCTTTCATCTCTCGATGGTGACGGTCTTTCGGATCGTGACCTATATCCCCCGAGAGGATATCCGCTTCACGGAATTTACCATCGTGTCGGTAAGCCCCGAAGCCGAGCCGGGGCCCGCGCTGGACGTTCCGGCCCCGATCGGCGGAGAAACCGCTCCGCAACTCGCGTTGCGGGGTCTGGGCGGGGCGGGCTTCGACGTCCAGTTGCCCACCATCGAGTTCGCGGAGCTCGACCGCCTTCGTATTCGGGAGGAGAGCGTTCCGGATCCAGAACGACCGGAGTCACTCTTTCGCGAACCTTCCGATGACAGTTGGGCGCGTTTCAGCCGGGGTCTTTCCAACATGTCCCGGAGCATTACACAACTACGCCTCTCGGGACCGCCGGGCGCGGAAGCGCCCAGCCCTCTGCCCATTAAGGAAACGGCGGCTCCCCGGCCGGCGAGTCGCCCCGCCGAAGGCTTTGAGGCCTACGTCGTATGGGCGGGCGATCCGAAGGATCGGAAGCTCCTCTTTGCACCGCCCATCGAGGCCCTGTGGGACATCAGTCCGGCGGAGTTCACCCAACCCATCGAGATTGTCCTCCAGGTCAACGCGTTGGGCCGCGTGGTGAATGTTTTCAGTCCGAACCTGGACGCCCGCGAGCTGGTGGATGCCGTGCAATTCTCCGCACTGCAGTACCGTTTTGAACCCCTCGGGGTCGGCGATGGCGCCAATCAGACCGCGACCCTGCGGGTGCAGCGCGAGGCGGGAGGTGCGGCGCGATGATCGAGATTTCCCTGCCGTCCGCCCTGATTCTCTACTCGGCCATTATCGTGGCGGGCGCCTTTTTCATCTGGCTGCAGACGGAGGTCGTTACGCGCAAGGCCCACCTCGTGCTCGAGAAGCAGTATCTCTGGCGCTGCACCTTCTGCTCCTACATTTACCTGGATACCGAAGCGGTCCGGCACTCCACCTGTCCCCAATGCCACAGTATTAACGTGCTGGAAGACAAACAGGCCCGGTACATCCCCATATCCAAATCATTGAAGGTGGTGGATGACGTGGGCGAGGGTCAGGTCAGCCGAAGAAATCCATCGCGCGGCAAGCGGCCCGGCGCAAAGCGTCGCGGGCCCCGAAAGCGCAGCCGGTAACTGCAGGGGACTGTGGCCGATTGGCCGAAGAATTTGGGCTTGTATCGTGTCGCAAGCCCAATCGGAAACTGCCCCCCGGAAAGCGTCATCGAAGAAAGTTGAGGTGCTTTCGCAACGTTTCTTTGTGGGTACAGCCACCGATTGGCTGGACATCACGTGGATATGCCGGGGACTCAGGCCAATCGGCTGCAGTCCCAACCCGTTAGCGAAACCAGTTCAGGATGCGCTGCCAGAGGCTGGTGCTGGGCAGGACGATTTCCCGTGCGCCGGGTTGAATGGGCGTTCTGGGCGGGGTGTCCACCACCCGGATAGTCACCGCCGTGACGTTGTCCGTGCCGCCGTTTTCCAGTGCGAGTTCAACGACCTTCCGTGTGCCCGCCTTTAAGTCACCGTCGGACAGGCATTCGGCGATATCGGCGTTGGGCACCATGTTGGAGAGGCCGTCCGAGCAGATCAGCAGGGTGTCGCCCTGTTCCAGGCGAACCGCGAAGAGATCGACGTCCACATCGGCCTTGATACCGACGGCCCGTGTGATGAGATTCTTGAAGGAGCTGTTTTCTGCTTCGGCCTCGCTGATGACGCCGTTGCGCACCTGCTCTGCCACCAGGGAATGATCCTCGGTGATCTGGTGAATGCCGGAGTGTTCGCGCAGCAGGTAGACCCGGCTGTCGCCCACCTGGGCAATATAGGCCCATCCGCCGATGACGAGTACCGCCGAAACCGTGGTACCCATCCCGGAATACTCCGGATTGGTCTCGGCCTCCTCAAAAACCTGCTGGTTGGCTTGAACCAGGGCGTCCCGGAGGGAAGGGGGGATGGCCGCATGGGGACCATTGAAGTAAGCCTGGTGCATGGCCCGGAGGGACATCCGGCTGGCGAATTCGCCCGCGCTGGCTCCGCCCATGCCATCGGCCACGGAAAACAAAACACCGCGCTCGTCGGCGAGCACGGGATTGTTTGGGGCGCACATGAGGCACGAGTCTTCGTTTTTCTGCCGCTTCAGGCCAATATCGGTGAGGAGATGGGCCTGGAGATAGTCGCCGTACCACGTGGCTTCAAAATTCTTGCCGTCCAACGGCCCGGCCACGGCGCCTGGAATCAAATCGCTCAACGGGGGGCTACCTCCCCGGCGGGCCGGATGAAGAGCGGTGCCAGGGATGGAAGTTCCCGTGCGGGATCACAATCCAACAATGGCATTGTGCCCGCCGCGCGCATCTCTCCCCGGAAAAAACGAACTAAAGCCGTTTTCACCCCGGGCCGGCGCATCTCTAGCTGTTTCGCAACGGTGCCCATGTAAGCCTCCGTAGTAAGCGTTCCACCCTCGCGAGGGAGCATGGCATAGTTTTCGGTATTAAAGCAAAAAAAGCAGGACCGGGCAACTATTGAATTGCCCGGTCCCGCTTCATCGTTTTGCTTAATTCTTTCCGCGTCCGGAAACGCCCTTGTCCGACTTAACCCGCTGGGCCTCGGGGACATTGGGGCGGAGGGAGCGGCTGGTGGCACCGGCGCGCCACATTTCGCTGTTGCGCAGGTCGGAGAGCTCCTTGTCGAGCTTTTCCTTGTAATCCGCGCCGCCGGTGGACTTCAGGACGCGCTTGCACTCTTCGCCGCTCTTGACGCGGGCGTAGAGTTCCTTGAAGACCGGCAGGGTGGCCTTCTTGAACTTGGGCGACCAGTCGAGCGCGCCACGCTGGGCCGTGGCGGAGCAGTTGGCGAACATCCAGTCCATACCGTTTTCGTCCACGAGGCGAATGAGGCTCTGGGTGAGCTCTTCGACGGTCTCGTTGAAGGCTTCCGCCGGGCTGTGGCCGTTCTTGCGGAGTACTTCGTACTGGGCTTCTATCACGCCCGCCAGGGCGCCCATGAGGATGCCGCGCTCGCCGGTGAGGTCGCTGTATACTTCCTTCTCGAAGGTCGTGTGGAACATGTAGCCGGAGCCGAGGGCGATGCCCAGGGCCAGGCAGCGGTCTTCGGCGCGGCCGGTCGCGTCCTGGAAGACGGCGTAGCTGGAGTTAATGCCGACGCCCGCGAGGTAATTGCGGCGCACCGAGGTGCCGGAACCCTTGGGGGCGACCATGATCACGTCCACATCCGCCGGGGGAACAACTTTGGTGTGTTCCTTATAGGTGATGGAGAAGCCATGGGAGAAATAGAGGGCCATGCCCGGCTTCAGCATTTTCTTCAGCGTGGGCCAGTAGGCCTTCTGGGCGGCGTCGGACACCAGGAACTGCACGACGGTGGCGCGCTCCACGGCTTCTTCGGTGGTGAAGAGGTTCTTGCCCTTCTCCCAGCCGTCCTTCTGCGCGCGCTTCCAGCTTTCCTTGGAGTCTTTGCGCAGACCTACAATGACGTTGAAGCCGTTGTCGCGCATGTTCAGCGCCTGGGCCGGGCCCTGCACGCCATAGCCGATCACGGCGATCACTTCGTCCTTCAGGACCTTCTTGGCCTTCGCCATGGGGAATTCTTTGCGCGTGACGACGTGTTCTTCAACTCCGCCAAAATCGATTTGCATGTTCTATCTCCAGATAGTAAAAATAGGCCCGCCCCGAATGCATTGGGAAAGGCGAGGGGACGATTTGCGTCGGGCCGTGCTCAAGGCTCGGATGCCGCACTATGCAGGCACCCGTGACGCTTCGGAAAATATGCACACAACCCGCATATTGTAGTACGCAACCACTGTCGATTCAAGAATTTGGGATTTTTGGGCAGTTCGGGGCTGGCCTATCAGACCCACCGGTCGGATCCGTCCGAAACATCGAACGCGACCGCTCGACACCGCCGCGCTACTTTTTGTCCGCCGGGAAAATTCCCGCCACGCTGGTTTTTACGGTGTATACGCTCGTTACCGCCGTGATATAGAGGGTCTTCCCGTCAGCGCCGCCAAAGCCGCAATTGGCGGGCCCTTCGGGCAGCACCACAGTCTCCAGCAGCGTACCGGCTGGGTCGTAGACCCGTACCCCGTCCTTGCAGGTTGCCCAGATATTGCCCTGGACGTCCGCTTTGATTCCGTCGGGGTAGGGGAGCTGGCAAAAGACCTTTCCCCCTTGGAACGTCCCCGATTCACCCATGCCGAAGACCCAGATATCGCCCTTAACATCCGAAGGCGCGTGATCGCCCTCGGTGTCGGCGACATAAAGCAGCTTCTCATCGGGCGAGAGGCACAGGCCATTGGGCTTGTTGAAATTTTTGCCCACCAGTGTGACATCCTTCGTTTCCGGATCGATGGCGTAGACCCCGCTGTAGCCCAACTCCGAATTGGCCATGCCGCCCTCCAGTCCATAGGGAGGGTCCGTGAAAAAGATCGTACCATCGCTCCGCACGATCACATCGTTCGGGCTGTTGAATTTTTTGTCCTCGAAGGTCTCCGCCAGCACCGTGATGCTCCCGTCTTTTTCGGTGCGCGTCACCCGACGCGTCTTGTGCTCCGCCGCGATGAGTCTTCCCTCCCGGTCCAGGGTCAACCCGTTGGACTGTTCGCTCGGATCGCGGAAAATTTCGCGGGTGCCCGTGTATATTTTGTTGGCGGGAATATCGCTGAAGAGCAAGGTGCCATCCGCCCGCCACACGGGGCCTTCGGTAAACTGATGGCCGGTGGAAAGGGGCGCAATACTGGCCGGGTCGTGCAGGCTGACCAGGGACGTGATTGCGATGGTGAGCAGGGCATTCAACAACATGGTGGGAATCTCCGCATTCTGGTAGATCTGTTTCGTTCGTCAAGCAACTTCCACGCTATCACGATCCCAGCTCGTCATGCGACATCAAAAACGCGGCCGGAAAAATAAACATGTACATAAAAAGCACTATTGTATATATTGACATCGAAAGAAGCGTTAACGTGCACTACGACGCTCGTGTAACGCACGCTGGTGATTGGCTCACGGGAGAGAAACGCATGTTCCGTTCGGTAGGGCAGAAACTTTATCTGAGCGCGGGGCTACCGCTGGGACTGGTAGTGGCCGTTCTTCTTTTTCAAATCGTTCAGAACTATCGCGATCTGCGGGAGGCGGAACGGGTGGAGCGCATTGCTGAACTGGTCGTCTACCTGGGGGACTTCGTCCACGAATCTCAGACGGAACGGGGCGCGTCGTCGGGCTTTCTGGGCAGTGGCGGCACCAAGTTCACCTCGGAGCTCGCCGCTCAGCGCCTGAAGACCGATCCCGCTCGGGCCGCGGTAATCACCTACCTCGACGGAACAGATCTCAGCTTTCTGGGTGAAGGCTTCGCCGAGCGTGCGGCGGACATTCGTGAGCGACTCGACGACCTGGCCAATCTCCGCGACCAGGTTGATACCCAGGTGATTAAGGCGCCCGAGGCAGTGGCGCAGTATACCCAGACCCATGCCCTGATTCTGGAGAGTATCGAGGCCGCCGGTCGCCACATAGGAAATGGACCGCTGGCAAAGGCGGCGTACACCTATGCGAGCTTCATCCAGGGCAAGGAGCGCGCGGGTCTCGAGCGCGCGACGCTCAGCAACACCTTTGCGGCGGGCCAGTTCCCCCCGGGTCTCTATGAGCGCTTCGTGACCCTCGTGGCCGAGCAGCAGACCTATTTTCGCGTTTTTGAATCCCTCGCTGCGGAAGAGCAGGTGGCGCTGCTGGAAGAGCGCCTCCAGCGGCCCGATGCGCGGGAGGTTGAGCGTATGCGCGCTATCGCCCTTGAGAAAGCGAATGCCGGGGACTTTGGGATCGATTCCGTGGCGTGGTTCAAGGCGAGCACAGCGCGGATTGACCTGCTGAAAGAAGTGGAAAACGACCTCGTGGAAGACTTGCGCGATGGGGTGTCGGCACTGCACGATGGCGCCGTTCGAGCCATGCTGGGACTGCTGGCTACGTCGCTAGGTGCGGTGGTCCTGGTTGTTTTCGTCGTGGGAGTTTCCGCCCGTTCCCTGCTTCGACCCCTCGCTGAGGCGGTGGCCTTTGCCCGAAAGATCCAGGAGGGCGACCTCACGGCCACCATCAAGAGTCACAGCCATGACGAGGTGGGCCAGCTCACCCAGGCCCTCGCCACCATGTCGGACAATCTCCGCGATATGATTGGCAGTGTCGCCAGCGGCTCGGGCGATCTGGCGGAGACGGCCCGAGGGCTCTCCAAGATTTCCACCTCCCTCTCGGCGAGCGCCAGCCAGATGGGCGCCCAGACCGAATCTGCCGCCGCCGCGACGGAAGAAGCCTCCAGCACCATCGCAAACATGGCGGCGGGTATTGAAGAAATGAGCGCCAATGCGAGTTCCGTCTCTTCGGCCTCCGGCGAAGTGTCGGACAATCTCGGATCGGTCGGCGCCGCCGTAGAGCAGATGTCCGTCAATATGGATGCGGTCTCCCACCGCAGCGAGGAAATGCGCGGCTCGGTCAACAGCGTGGCTGCGGCCATCGAAGAGATGTCCGCCTCCCTCGGCGAGGTGGCCGAGAACGCCTCCAAGGCCGCGCGCGTTACGGGTCAGGCGCTGGATCGTGCGCGCGATTCCCAGCACCAGGTAGACGAGCTCGGCGCCATGGCCAAGGAAATCGGGAAGGTGGTCGCCACCATCAGTAAGATCGCGGCCCAGACCAATCTCCTGGCGCTGAACGCCACGATCGAGGCGGCCTCGGCGGGCGAGGCGGGCAAGGGCTTTGCCGTCGTGGCGAGCGAGGTCAAGGAACTGGCCAAGCAGACCGCCTCCGCCACGGAGAGCATCCGCTCGCAGATCGAGTCCATGCAGGCCACCACGCGCCACGCCATTGAGGCCATCGCCTCCATTGTCGGGGTGATCGACGAGATGGACTCCATTTCCGGAGCGATTGCGGCGGCCGTGGAAGAGCAGACCTCCACCACGGGCGAAATTGCCCGCAACGTGGCCAGTACGGCCACGGGCGCAAACGAGGTGGCCCGAAACATACAAGAGGCGACCACCGGCGCCAACGAAGTTTCCCGCAGTGTGATGGGCGCGGTTCATGGCGTGGAGGAGATCGTACGGAATATCGGCGAACTGGCGGATGGCGCCAATGAAGTGGCCCGAAACGCCGGCGACGCGGCCCAGGGCATGGGCGAGGTCGCGGCCAATGTGGCCAGCGCCAACACGGCAGCCCAGGACACCGCCGCGCGGGTGGCGGATACGCGCGAGGCGATTCAGAAACTCTCCGGTCTGTCCATCAAGCTCCAGCTCGTTGTAGGGCGCTTCCGCCTGGAGTCCTCGGGCGAAGGCGCGGACGGCTTTGTGCGCACCGAAGTGTCGAGTCAGGTTCCGGCGATCCTGCGCGAAAGCCTCATGCGGGCCGAGGAGAACCGAATTTACGACAAGTTCTATGAGCGCTTTGTCACCAGCGATCCTCGGATTGGACCCTACTTTCTGTCCACCGACTTCAAGAAGCAGAAGAATCTGCTCCGCGACGGCGTGGGACGCGCCCTGTCCTTTTCCGCAGGGGACTCGGCCTCGGTGAGCTTCGTCGAGCGCCTGGGTGTCACCCACAACCGCTCCCACATGAACATCCTGCCGGAACTCTATCCCTTCTGGCTGAATTCATTGATCGCGACGTTGGCGGAAACCGATCCTCAGTGGAACAAGAAGCTCGAAGCACAGTGGCGCGAGGCGCTGGGCAAAACGATTCAGCTTATGAGTCGTGCCCACGGCGCTTGACGCGCGTTGCGCCATCAGAGCACCACAATTTCGGCTTTCACCGAGTTCGCAATGAAGCAATTGCGATGGGCCGACTCATGCATGCGCCCAATCTCTTCATCTGATGGCGCTCTGTCGCCACTGAAGCTGATTTTCGGGCGCAATTCCACGCGAGTAATGGCGAGTGCGCCCTCCGCGTTCTTCTCCAGATGGGCCACGGCGCTGTCCGAGTAGCTATCCACCACGAAGCGCTTCTTCGACGCAATGGCGAGGAAGGTCAGCATGTGGCAACTCGCGATGCTGGCCGCGAAGGCCTCTTCCGGGTCCACATTGTCTTCCCTGCCCTTGAACTCCGGCGCGGCCGACGCGTTGACGCGCTGTCCGCAATCGAATTCCCATTCGTGCTCGCGATTGTAGGTGTCGTAGTCGAAATCCGCGCCCCGGCGGGTCCAGGTGATGGTGGCGGTGTGGGTGGACATGGTGTGTGATCCTTTCGAGAGAACTCAGACGGGCCGGGGAATGGGTCGTATCGGTCGTATGATGTCTCAGTTTTCATGCTGACCCATAGGACCCAATTTCAGCCTTCAGCCAATTGTCATTTCGCGCGAGTCTGCGCTATCCTTGGCAGCCCACGAACTATTGTAGAGGAGTTGCCCCCACCGATGCTTGAGATTTCTTCCCCCCATCCCTGGCTGGTATCGCTTCACGGCGGCCACTCGGGCGAATTCTGCGATCACGCGCAGGACCGTCTGGAGCAATTGGTGCTGGGGGCTATCGCGTTGGGAATGCCCGTCTACGGCCTCACGGAGCACGCGCCACGGGTAGAGCCGCAGCATGTTTACGACGAAGAAAAGGCCATGGGGTGGGATACAGACTATCTCGCGGATCTCTTCGCGCGCTATGCCGCCGAAGCGAAGCGCCTCCAAGTGGCTTATGCCGATCAGATCGAGATTCTGGTGGGCTTCGAGGCCGAGGTTATTCCCGAAGGGCGCTATGTGGAGGTCATGCGCGGCCTGCGCGAAGTGCACGCCCTCGACTACTTCGTGGGCTCGGTCCACTGGGTCGATGGCATCATCATCGACTATACCCGCGATCGCTTCGATCAGGCCGTGGAAGCCCAGGGGGGCCTCGAAGGGCTGGCGCTGCGCTACTACGACATCGCCGCCGAGATGGTCTCCACACTCCGCCCCGAGGTTGTGGGCCACCTCGATCTGGTGCGTCGCCACGGTGGCAACGATCCCGCGCTGGAGACCCCGGCGGTCCGCGAGCGCGCCAAAGCCGTGCTGTCGCTGATGAAAGAGCACGACGCGATCCTCGACATTAACACGGCGGGCTACCGCAAAGGTCTGGGCTCGCCTTACCCAGCGCCCTGGCTGCTGGAGGTCGCCCGCGATATCGGCGTGGCCTGCTGTTTCGGCGACGACGCCCACCGCGTCCTGGAGGTGGGGGCGGGTATCCTTGAAGCACGGGAATACCTGCTCGACCACGGCATCACCGAGGTGACGGTGCTCGTGCGCGAGTCGGGCGGGCTCGGGCGGCGGCAGGCGGCGCTGTAGAGTAAGAATCGGTCCGATAGCGCCCCGTTTTTGCCTACCTCCGCGCGCCTGTGCTACGATCTCAGCCTCGGGGGTACCACCACACATCAGTCCAATTCCACGAGGTACCGGATCATGACGAAACGTCCCATCGGCGCAGTAACCTTTGACCTTTGGGACTGTCTCTTCGCGGATGACTCCGACGAGCCCAAGCGCACAGCGGCCGGTCTCCCCTCCAAGCCGGTGACGCGCCGTCAACTGGTCCACGAGTACCTCAACCGCCACGCGCCCATTGATCGGGCCACGGTGGATCTGGCCTACGACGTGGCCGATGCGGCCTACCGCAAGGTCTGGCACGATCTTCACGTGACCATGAATGTCTCCGAGCGGCTCGGGATCATTCTGGATGGCTTGAAGCGCACCTTGCCCGATGACGAGTTCGCGGAGTTGGTTCGAATTCACGAGGACATGGAGCTGGAGTTTCGGCCCGACCCCGCGCCGGGCGCGCTGGAGGCCCTTCAGGCCCTCCACGGCCAGTACAAGCTCGCGATCATCTCCGACACCATCTTCAGCCCCGGCAAGAACCTCCGCAAGCTCCTTGAAGGGGCGGGCATGCTGCCCTACTTCGATCACTTCGTATTCTCCGATGAGCTGGGCAACTCCAAGCCCCACCCCCGCGTATTTGAGTCTGTGGGTACGGCCTTCGGCATCGACATCAAGGACATCGTGCATATCGGCGATCGGCCCCATAACGATATCGGCGGGCCGCATGTGGTGGGCGCACGGGGCGTTTTACTCACCGTCGTGAAGGACCGGCCTCTGGACGGCCACGTGCCCGATGCGGTGTGTGATGACTACAGTAAATTGGCGGAGATCCTGGCCGGGATCGACGGGTAGGTTTTTTTCTTAGCCACTCGTTCCCAAGCTCCGCTTGGGAATGCATTCCCCTAAGCTCCGCTTGGCAGGTGTTGGGGAGCACACCAGACGCTATGCGTGGCGTCCGGGTACTCCCGACCGTGCTTTCGGAGCGGAGCTCCGGGGCCTGCATTCCCAAGCAGAGCTTGGGAACGAGGAGGTAGTATTTTAGTCGGGACAGTCCATCAACGAAACACAGGAACCCCTCATGGTTACAAAACGCTTTCTCATCCCCGACGGCTACAACAAGGAAAGTCGCGCGCGCTTTGCCGAGGTGCGCATGCGCCCCGCGTGGCAACTCTACCGCGATCTGCTGGTCAAGTACATCCCCGACGCGGAGTACGACATGTGGCTCAGCAGCGATGAAGAGACCCCGAACGGGTTCAGCGTCGATGAGCTGAAGGCTTACGACGGCATCCTCTGGCCCGGCTGTAACCTCACCGTCTACCACGATGTGCCCGAAGTGACGCGCCACATCGAGACTTGCCAGAAGGGCTTCGAGGCGGGCATCCCCCAGTTCGGAAGCTGCTGGGCCATTCAGGTGGCGGCCGTGGCCTGCGGCGGCGAGTGTGGCCCCTGCGACAAGGGCCGCGAGATGGGCGTGGGCCAGAAGGTGCTCCTCAATCAAGATGGCATCGTCCATCCCATGTACGCCGGTAAGCCACCGGTCTTCTCCCACTTCATGAGCCACGATGACGAAGTGAAGCGCATGCCGGAAGGCGGCACCGTCCTCGCCAGCAACGGCTGGAGCAAGGTGCAGTCCGCCTCCTTCAAGTATAAGAACGGCGAGATGTGGGCCGTGCAGTACCACCCGGAGTACGATCTCCAGGAAGTGGCCCGACTCATTGAAGCGCGTGACGAGAAGCTCATCAAACTGGGCTTCTTCAAGGACCTCGCCGCGCTGAAGGACTACACCGGCCGCCTTGACGCCCTCGTGGCCGAGCCGGATCGGAAAGACTTCCGCTGGCAGCTCGGCATCGACGAAGACATCATGGACGACGGCCTACGCGAACTGGAGTTCGCGAACTGGGTTAAGCACTATTTCGGTTAAGCGGGAGCACGGACTTTCCAGTCCGTGTGCATCGTGCGCCAAGGCGCACGAAACGCGGGTAAGAAAACCCGCGCTCCCGGGTTTCACCAACAACAGGATCCACTTCCATGCAATCAGCATCCTATAACTACCCCACCCGCATGATCTTCGGCCCCGGCACCCGCGCCCAACTGGGCCATCTCCTCAAAGCCCGAGGTAACTCGCGCCCGCTCATCGTGACCGATAAGGGCATCGCTGGACTCCCTTTCCTCGCGGAGATGGTGGATACTCTAAAGGCGGGTGGCCTTGATCCAGCGGTCTACAGCGGTATCTTCGGCAACCCGGACAAGCCCCAAGTGGTCAACGGCGTGGAGGCGTACCGCGCCCACAACGCCGACTCCTTCATCATCCTCGGCGGTGGCGCCGCGCTGGACGTGGGCAAGGTTATCGCCCTGATGATCAACCATCCTGGCGATGTTTTCGATTATGAAGATGGCAATCCCGACATGCCCCCCGTGGACAAGGATATTCCCTTCAACATCTGCGTCCCTACCACGGCCGGCACCGGCAGTGAAGTGGGTCGCAGCAGCGTTATTTCCGACGAGAACCACATCAAGCGCATCATCTTCGATCCGCGAATGATGCCACC
>JBHEKR010000131.1:0-11707 GCA_041859365.1 Candidatus Hydrogenedentales bacterium | reverse complement strand
TGGCGTGCCGCCACGCCCTGGTGCCGGCCCTGGCTACCCCCGTGCTGAGCGATCAGCAGTTTCCCGCTTTTATGGAGGGAATAAAGGCCGGTATTCATGAACCCAACCGCCGTTCGGGCGGTATCTGGGCGCTGATGAGCCTGGCCGCCGCCGCGCTGGTAATTGCCGTGGCCACCTTCTCCATGTTTACCGGCCCGGAACCCCTCAAGGCCGACGAGGTGCAGTCCGTATCCACGGAAATTGAAGGCGCCTCCGTGAGTGTCGAGACGCCCGAGGGCGGTGTCACCTCCATCAATATCCATATTGGCAAGGATGATATCTGACGATGGCCTTCTGGAAGGCAGCCATAGTGCTGGGCGTCATGCTGATGGCGCCCCTTCAGGCGTTGGCCGAAGGCACCGCCGAGTTCAAGGTTTGGGCCATGGAGGCCCACGCCGAGGGCCGCGACGCGCCCCACTTTGATCCCGGGCTGGACGAAGTGAAGGATGCGGTGAAGGGCTTGGACTTCGACACTTACCTGAAGCTCAAGACGGACGTACACACTTTCACGGATGAGAAGGCGTATCGGGCGGCCATCAATGAGCAGTACACCCTCTCCGCTAGCGCCCCCGTGCTGACCAAAGACGGACGGTACCGGATGAAAATCAGCATCACGATGCCCTCGAAAAAGCAGCCCGGCGATGAAATCGATGCGCTGGCCACTGACTTGCTGTTGCAACCGGGGAAGAAGGTTCTGGTACGGGGCCTGAAGTTGGGCGACGGCAAGGAGATGGTGGTCGTTCTGTCGCTGAACACGCCAAAGGCGGGCGACAAGACTCAAAAGTAAATGACGACCTTGCGGTCTTCACTGTCCCCCGCCGTCCAGTTCTTCCCCGGAATCAGCGAGCGCGTAGCGAACTCAGGATCGCTCAGTCCCAGCGTCTGAATCTCCATTCGGTCGTCAAAAACGCGAATATCCCGGTACTCTGTCGGGAACTCGGGCAGAGCTCCCGTTACCACCTGTGTGATACCGTTCCGCCGCTCCACGAAGTTCAGGTGGACATGGCCGGAGAATATAGCCTTGACCTGGGGATACTTCGCCAGACACTCCATCAGCAATTCTCCATTCTCCAGGCAACCCCCATCGTTAAATTCGGGACGGTGCAGCCGCTCGGGAATGGGAATCGCCGGGTAGTGCACGGCGATCACCGTGGTGGTCTCGAGGTTCTGCCGAAGGTCCTCGGCGAGCCAAGTGAGCTGATGGGGCGGAATGGCCCATCGTGCGCCTTTCAGGGTGGTGTCCAGATCCCGGGCCACGCTGGCTTCACTCACCTCACACAACGTCCCATCGGACCACATCCACCAGGCATCCAGTACACAAAAGTGCAGATTTTTGTGGGTAAAGGCATAGTAGGTGCGGGGAGCGGGCAGACGGTGCTGAAACGCCTCCAGGAACCAGTCGCGCGACTCTTCCAGGACGAAATCGTGATTGCCGCCCATGGGATAGTAGGGAATACCGAGACTCTCCATGCTGTCCCGGGCTTCCAGCATGGCCTCGCGGGTCTGGGTGCTGGCGATGTCTCCTGTGACGAGCAGAAAATCGGGCTTCAGCACGGCGAGATCACGAGCGAGGCATTCCATGATGCCCGGCATCATGGTGCACAGAAATCGGTTATTCCAGACACCGTCTCGTTGACTCGCCAGATGCGGGTCAGAAACCTGTGCGAAACGCCACATAGGCCCTCCCGGCCTTGAACCTGGTCAGCACATAATATCCCCCTGGCGAAGTATACCGAAACTCTACGGGCAGTCCAAGATTTATGTCGTACCCGGTTCCGGCGGCCTCGGAAAGGTCGTATCGGCCGTGCGGTCCCGGAATCGGTACATCAGATACCAGGTCGCGAGACCGAAGGCCATCATACCCACGCAAAACCACTGCTGGGTCGAGAGGTCCAAACCGAAGTACTGATGGGTCGGGTTTCCGTCGCCACGGTACATTTCCACGATAAATCGCTTGATCGCATAAAATACGAAATAGAGCGGGAGGCACATGCCGATGAACGAACGGTGCTTCCGGAAATAGAGCAGGAGGGCGGTGATGCACAGGAGCAGCACAATGCTGTAGAGCTGGGTGGGGTGAACCGGATAGGACCAGGTCGCATCGGCGGGGAAGTTGGCGTAATTGTGCTGGTGGGTGCTGAACGCGGGGCTGCCTTCGGGGAAGCGAACCCCCCAGGGCAGATCGTCGGCCCGGGCGCCGTGACAGCACCCCTTCAGGAAGCACCCCATTCGGCCAAAGGCCTGGGCAATGGGCACATAAGGCAGCACGATGTCGGCCACCACCAGAAAGGAAATGTTTCGGCGTCGCATGGCCCAGTAGATGTAGACCATGGCGGTGGGGATGGCTCCCTGGAAGACCAGCCCGCCGTTGGTGACGTTAATCCATCCGATGGGGTCGCTCCAGGAGTAGAATTGCGGGAACATGATGATGTGGGCCAGCCGCGTCGAGGCTACGCCGAGAATCAGCGTCCAGAAGGCCGTATCCCCGATGGCGTTCGGATCCACACCGACGCGCCGGGCGTCCCGCTGCATGAAATACAGAATCGTGATGAAGCCCAGGGCAATCATCAGGCCGTAGGAGTGGAGCGTTATGGGACCCCAGTGAAAAATTGAAGGATACATGGCGGGAACATTGCCTCAAGGGTTCTGACGGGGACGGAGGGCATCAGTCTCCCGTCGGGGAGCGATGCCCCATCAAGCAGGAAAGCGCTTCGCGGTACTACCGAATCCGCGAAGCGCCTGGCCGAAATCCTGAAAAGGATTAGTAGGCTTTCTGCTTCTCAATTTCACTCTGGCAGGTCACGCAGAAGCGGGCGGAAGGAAATACTTCCAGTCGCTTCCGTGGAATTTCCTTTTCACAGCCTTCACAGGTCCCGTAGGCGCCATTTTCAATGCGCACCAGGGCCTCGGCCACTTCGTTAAGCCAGTTGGATTCGCCGCTCGCAATATTGAGCGCTGTTTCGAGCTCAAAGTTATCAGTGCCGGACTCGGCATAACTGGACAGATCGCCGCTGTTATCTCGCCCGGATTCGTAACGGGACGCGTCTTCGATATTGCGAATGCTGCCGCTGAGACGATCACGCTCCGCAAGCAACAGCTTTTCGAATTTCTTCGCGTCTTTCTTGTTCATGCTCACTGCAAACACTCCTGCAAGATCGGGCCTCACGCCTGGGCGCGGCCTTGAATGTGCCCTCCGCACCGGGAATCCGGCGCATGACGAGCACGGCATTAAATCGAGCGGCTCCCGGACAGCATGCCCCTGGCGACACGCCAATGGCACCGAATATATATCCCCGGACCGGGTCCACCGAGGTCATAATCGTGGAGAGGGTAGCATAGTCCGGGCCAAAAGTCAAGGAGGAGCCCGCATAATTCGCAGTTTTATTGGTTGCGGCGCTCTCGTGTCAGGAATTAAACTTCTCGCGAAGGGCCGCCAATTGATCCGCCAACAAGGTGTTCATCTGCTCCTTGGGTGCGGGCTGGGCGGGCTTAGGCGCCGTACGGGGCTTGTTGTCGCCACGCGCTTTACGTCCGTCGCCTTTACGGGGTGGGCGCTGGGCGCGATCCCCCCCATCGCTGCGCTTCGCTTCGGCGGGCCGTCCGCCCTCGGGACGGGTCGGTTTTGGACGACGATCCCGTGACGCACCCGCATCGCCGGTGGGCTTGTCGTCACCCCGATTGGCGCGGGGTGCGCGCGCTTCGGGCTGGGGCTGCAGTGCCTTTATGGAGAGGGACACCCGACGCAGGTCTTTATCGACCTGAATCACCTTGACCTGAACAATCTGACCGACCTTCACCACCTCGTGGGGATCGCGGACGTAGCGATTGGCGAGTTCGGAGAGGTGGATGAGCCCGTCCTGATGGACGCCGATATCGACGAAGGCGCCGAAATCGGTGACGTTGGTAACAACGCCCTCGGTTATCATGCCGATTTCGAGATCTTTGACGTCATCCACGCCGTCCAGGAACTTCGGGGCCTGGAATTCCTGGCGGGGGTCGCGGCCAGGCTTAAGCAGCTCGTTCTTGATGTCGGTCAGTGCGAGCTTGCCGATAGTATCGCCCACAAAAGTGTTGAGATCGAGCTTGTTCAACAATTCGGAATTCCGAATCAGCTCGGCGCTCTTGACCGCCAGAGCGTTGGCCATGGCCTCGACTACGCCGTAGGCCTCGGGGTGAATGGAGGTCTGGTCGAGGGGTTCGACGCCGTTTTGAATGCGCAGGAAGCCCGCGCTCTGCTCGAAGGTCTTCTCCCCCACGCCCGAGATTTCTTTCAATTGGGCGCGGCTCTGAAAGGCGCCGTTGGCTTCGCGATGCTTCACGATGTTCTGGGCGGTGTTCTGCTGAATGCCGCTGATGTACCGGAGCAATTCCACCGAGGCGGTGTTGAGATCAACGCCAACGCGGTTCACGCAGGACTCGACGGTCTTGGTCAGACCTTCGCGGAGTTGCTTCTGGTTGATGTCGTGCTGGTACTGGCCCACGCCCACGTGGCGGGGTTCGAGTTTAACCAGCTCCGCCAGGGGATCCTGCAGGCGACGGGCGATGGAGATCGCGCCGCGAATGGTCAGGTCGAGATCGGGGAATTCGTCCCGCGCGACCTGGGAGGCGGAGTAGATGGAAGCCCCGGCTTCGTTCACCAAGACAATGGTTATATTCGCCAGGTTGGCTTCCTTGAGGACGGTGCGGATGAAGCGCCCAATCTCTTTGGAGCCTGTTCCGTTGCCGATAGCGACAAGTTCAATATTGTATTTGCGCACCAGTTCGAGGAGGATGCGGGCGGCGCCGGCCACATCATTTTTCGGCTCGGTCGGGTAGATGGTAGCGCTTTCCTGATAGCCGCCCTGGGCATCGATTACGGCAAGCTTCGATCCAGTGCGAAGACCGGGGTCTACGCCGAGAACGGCCTTGTGACCCGCAGGCGACGCCAACAGCAGATTCTCCGCATTCTCGCGGAAAACGTTCGTGGCCTCTTCGTCGGCCACTTTGCGGACCTGCTGGATGACTTCGTTTTCGATGGCGGGCTGGATCAGGCGCTTGTAAGCGTCTTCAATGGTCTCGGAAAGGAGTCCCGCGAAGGGGGAAGCCGGATCTTTGATGTAACGGCTGCGCATATCACCCAGTATGGTCTCTTCGTTGACCGCCAACTCCATGCGGAGGAAGCCCATGCGCACGCCCCGCAGCACGGCCAGAAGCCGGTGGGACGGGATGCTCTTGATGGCTTCTTTAAAATTGTAATAGGCCTCGAATTTGGTCTTCTGACCCTCGGCATTTTTCGTGTCGGCGGCGACAAGCTGGCCTTGCTCGTGGAAAACCTGACGGGTATGTTGGCGCAGTTCGGCGTCCTGAGAGATGCGCTCGGCAATGATGTGACGGGCGCCCACCAGTGCGGCGGCGGCATCGGCCACGCCTTTCTCGGCGTCCACATAGGCGGCAGCCTCATCTTCCATGGAGCGCTCCCCGGCCACCTGAGCCCAGATAAACTCGGCCAGAGGCTCCAGGCCCTGTTCGCGGGCCGTGGTGGCTTTGGTCTTGCGGGCCTTCTTGAAGGGAAGGTAGAGATCTTCGAGGATCGTGGCGTCGCAGCAGTCGGTGATCTGCTTTTTAAGCGCCTCGGTGAGCTTACCCTGTTTTTCGATGTTGTCGAGGATGGCGTCGCGGCGGTTGGTGAGGGCGATGAACTGGGAATTCAGGTCTTCGATAGCTTCCAGCTTCACTTCGTCAAGGTTACCGGTGGCATCCTTCCGGTAACGGGCCACGAAGGGGATCGTGGCGCCCTTGTCGAACAACTCGATCGCGACCGAGACCTGTGCCGGGGATACGCCGACTTTGGCACTGATCTGGTCAACAAACTTGGATTCAATCATTTCTCACTCCGTTTTCAGGGTAACCGGGATGGGACGGGGATGCCCCGCGCCATCGATGGGATGTGCCTGTGCCTCGTGCCGGTATCGTCCAGCGTTGTATTGCGTTGTGTGATGCGCGCCAATGGGTTATTGGCGGCTCTCCGAGCCCGCAGTCCCTGATCCTAACCTATCGCGGAAGGACACTGCCACTCTTATTGATCGGGCCTCATTCTGGAAGGAAAGGCGCAACAGGGAATGCTCCGGGTCCCACGCGCTTTCCAGGGGAACGGGCGGGTTCGTCGACACCTCGCCGGGCGCCTCCGACAGGCGTAACACCACGACACAGGGGGTGTTAGCCGGGCCACGAGTGTTGAACGAAAGGCCCTGGGCATCCGACACAACGTCGCGAATCCGGGAGGAAGCGACGGCCACGCCGGGCTTCGCCAGGCGATCGTCGGCCCAGTTCAGGTCATACAGTAGCGCGGGCGTGCCCGGCGAAAGGGCCTTTTTCCCGACGACCGCCAGGTCTGGATCGAAAATGTCGACAAAGGGGCCCTCCAGCTTCTGGACAGGCCCATCGACACTTTCATCCAGCCCCATGGCGACGACATAGGGTCCGCGCCGGAGGCTGAGGTAGTTTTGGGTGTTCAACGTGCGCCCCTGGGCTTCCAGTGCGTCGCCCACCAAGGCGCGGACGCGGTTGGCCCCCTCGGGGTCCTTCTGAATGGCCGCAGGGTCCTCGGAAAGTACACGCAGGAAGCCCTTGCCGACGGCAAAGACCTGGGAACGGCATTCTTCATCCGCACCCAGCCGGGCGAGGAGGTCCTGGTAGGGATTGGCCGAATTGGCCCCCTGCTGGTTCCACCACTCGGGCACGGCGTGGTAGGGATCACTGCCGTCGCCCACGAGGATCAGGGCCCCCCCCTCACGCACCCACGTGGCGAGGGCCTCGTGGTATTCGGGCCGGAGGGGTTTCTGCCCTTCGTAGGTCATGAGAAGGACCTGATAGGGCTTGAGCGTGGCGGGAACGAGTACGTTTTCCAATTGGACAGGTTCAATGGGCACACCGTGCTTCAGGAGTGGCAGCGCCAGGGCGTGAATCGGCGCGAGATCGGGGTCACTCGGGGTCGGATTGGCCCGCTGGAACATGAGGGTGTCGGACACGACAACCCCAATGCCCCGGGTGCCGGTGTCGAACTCGTAGTCGGCCTGCTTCATATCGTTCAGTGCATTGATGGCCGCCAACAACTGGGTGGCGTACTCGCGAGAGATGCCCGCACGCTCGGTTCCGCCTTCCGTCAAGGCATACTGGCCCTTGAAGATGCGATCCGGCCAGGGCATGACCTCGAACTGATTCACCTCGGGCCAGAGGAGCGAGGCGACGAGGGTGAGCTTGTAGTTGTACTCGTAGTCGGTCCAGGTATGGCGCGGATCATCCTCCACGGGGTCGGCGAGGAACCAGACGGTCCGACCCGTCGGCCGAACCATGCTGAGCATCTGGCCATATTCCAGGAAGGCGCCTTCGAAGGTGCGCTCCTTGCGCACGCCCTGATAGCGGATTGGGGTGCGGGCGGTGCCGGTCCAGACTTGGGCAATGTAGCCATCGGCGATGTCCAGCTCCATGAGATGGGACTCGGGGCTGACGATCCGCCACTGGGCATAGCTCACGAGGCTGTGGGTGGGCACGTAGCACTTCGCCTGACGGCCCTGGGTCGCGGCGCGGTCCTTGATGTGGCGAAACACCTCACTCAGGGCGTTGAAGTACAACTCACACTTCAGGCGACTGGCCTTGAACTGGGCCTCGACGCTGCTGTCCGGGGCCAGCCAGGGCGTGCCGTAGTACTCCTGCCAGGCGCGCTTGAAGCCCTCGCTCCAACCCGTGTTGGCCCAGTACTCCGGTTCTTCCAGGTAGAAGGAATCGATGCCCGCATCGATGGCGGGATTGAGGTATTCCTTCAGGAATTCCAGGTAGGCGGGCGTGGGCACGTTGTAGCCCACAGTCGTGCTTTCCCCGTGCATGAAGCGCTTGCCGGAGGCGTCGGTCTGGATTTCCTCCACGACACGCCGCTCGTCCGCGCCGTAGTAGGCGTCGTAGTTGCCCCAGGCGATCCCGGTCATGAAGCCCGGCCGGTAGCCCTGCTCTTTCCAGCTCTGGAGGCGGGCGGGAAAGGTCTCGTTGACGCCATAGACCATTACCTGGTCGGAGGCAATGTCGACGGCGGGATCGAAGGGACCGGCGGTTTGAAAGGAGGTGCGGTCTTCGGCAGGGACGCTGAGGGCGGCGAGGGCGAGGATGCCCGCCACGAGGGGGCGAAGGGACTTCATAACGGGGTACTCCTGAATATAGTTGAGCGGCGTCCACTTTTGCGCCCATGGGAGCCGCAGGCTATACTTAGCACGTGTGCATAGCCAATGTACACTATGACGCAACGGCCGCGGGCGACGGGGGCGTTTCCTCCGCCGGTCCGACACCGTAGTTCCGACTGCAAGGTTTTTGTTCGTGCCCGACAATGAGATGCCCCGCGGCGGCCTGCCCATGGCGGTGCCCCGCGACTTTCCCGACGCTTTACCCCTCATCATCATGCAGGATCAGGTGGTGTTCCCGCTCGCGCTGGTTCCCATTTCCATTCGGTCGGAGCCTGAATTTCGCCTGATCAACGACGTGCACAATGGCGACCGGCTCGTGGCCATCGCCGCCGCGAAGGATGGGGAAGAATCCAAGCAGACCATGGCCGACGTCTACGACGTGGGCTGTATTGCCCGGATCGTGCAGGTGCAGCATGGCCATAATGGTCATGTGGACGTCATGCTCCAGACCCTGAAGCGCTGCCGCATCACGGGCTTCATCCGGCGCGAGCCCTACCCCGTGGCGCGGGTCCTCCCCATGGATGACATCATCAAAGACAAGCAGAAGCTGGATGCTCTTGCCGCGACCATCAAAACCCAGATGGGCCAACTCATTGCCCTCTCCCCCAACATCCCCGATGGCGTCAAGATCATCATCGAGTCTGTGGAGAATCCAAGTTACCTGGCCGACATGGTTGCGGGGAATCTGTCCATCTCCAAGGAGGAGAAACAGAAGATTTTAGCGCTGGTGGAGCCCCAGGAGCGGATCACACGACTGATGTACGTGCTGCAGCGCGAACTGGAGATCATGGAGCTTTCCAGCAAACTCCACGAGAACGTAAAAAGCGCCTTCGACAAGGGGCAGCGGGAGTTTTTCCTGCGGCAACAGCTCCGGGCGATTCAGGAGGAGCTGGGCGAGGGCGAACGCGAGAACAGCGAGGCGGAGAATTACCGCAAGCGCGTGGAGGCGCTGGACGCGGGCGAAGACGTGCGCAAGGAGCTCCTGCGCGAGGTGGATCGCCTGGCGCGGCTCCACGAATCAAGCGGAGACTACCACGTCATCCTGACCTACCTTGACACGGTACTGGAGTTGCCCTGGAACAAGTCAACCCGGGACCGGCTGGACATCAAGCGGGCCGAGGCCATTCTGGACGAGGACCACTTCGGCCTGGAGCGGGTGAAGAAGCGCATACTGGAATACCTCGCGGTGCGCAAGCTGAAGCCCGATGCCCAGGGGCCCATCCTTTGCTTCATTGGCCCTCCCGGCGTGGGCAAGACTTCACTGGGCAAATCCATCGCCAAGGCATTGGGGAGGGAGTTCGGTCGCATCGCACTCGGCGGTTTGCGCGATGAAGCGGAAATCCGCGGGCACCGGCGCACCTACGTGGGCGCCATGCCCGGACGCATCATCCAGCTTGCGCGCAAGGTCCAGTCCCGCAACCCCGTGGTCATCCTCGACGAGCTCGACAAAATCGGCAACGATTTTTGCGGCGATCCATCGTCGGCGCTGCTGGAGGTGCTTGACCCCGCGCAGAACAATACCTTCACGGACAACTACCTGAACCTGCCCTTTGACCTGTCGAAGTTCATGTTCATCGCCACAGCGAATGTGGGCGACACCATTCCCTGGGCGCTGCGCGATCGCATGGAGATCATCGAGATCGCGGGTTACACCCAGGAAGAGAAATTCGAGATTGCGAAGCGCTACCTCGTGCCCCGTCAGTTGGAGGCCCACGGCATCAGCGCGACCCAGCTCAAGTTCTCCCCCGCCGCCCTGCGCACCATCATCTCCGCGTACACCCGCGAGGCGGGCGTCCGCAACCTGGAACGGGAAATCGGTCACATCTGCCGGGGCAGCGCGCGGAAATTCGCGAGCCGACGGAAGAAGCCCATCACCATCAACATCGCCGATCTGCGGGAGCATCTCGGCCCCGAGAAAGTGCGTTACGACATGGCCGAACGGACTCGCCAGCCCGGCGTAGTCATTGGCCTCGCCTGGACGGCCGTTGGTGGCGACATCCTCTTCATCGAAGCATCGCGCATGCAGGGCAAAGGCACCCTCATCCTCACGGGACAGCTCGGCGACGTGATGAAGGAAAGCGCGCGAACGGCCCTAAGCTATCTGCGTTCCAACGCGGCCCAGTTCGGCATCGCGGAAGACGCCTTCGCGGACCACGATGTCCACATCCATGTGCCCGCCGGGGCCACCCCAAAGGACGGCCCCAGCGCGGGCGTCGCCATGCTCACCGCCATGACCTCCCTCATGCTCGGGAAGCGCGTCAAGAGCGGCCTCGCCATGACCGGCGAAATCACCCTGCGCGGTATGGTATTGCCTGTCGGCGGCATCAAAGAGAAAGTCCTGGCCGCCTCGCGGGCGAAGGTGAAGGAAGTGATTTTGCCCGAGGGGTGCAGGGCCATGTGGGAAGAAGAAGTGCCGAAGAACGTGCAGGAAAAGCTGACGGTGCACTTCGTGTCGCAGATGCACGAGGTGCTGCGGATTGCGCTGGGCGTGTGAGGACGAAATTGACCACGGAAGGGCACGGAACTTCACGGAAAGGGAAGGCTTGAATAGTAGCGGTGTCCGTTCGATCGTGCGATTTCTTGTCCAGCTTCCGTTTCCGCCCCAAAAGGAAATCCCCGTTCTACTCTTAATGAGAGGTTACGTCCTCTCCCCTATCGCCGTCAGAATCGCCTTCCGCGCACGCTGGTAGCGCTGCAACCGCTCCAGGTCTTTCTCGCCGATCTCCCCGAGGCGTCGCACGTCCATGTTGTCCTCGATGTCGGCAAGCTTCACCCGGCGCGCCAGGGGATTCGACGCGCCGCGCGCGATGAAGTCGTCGTAGGTCTCGCCTTCGCGGCGCGTCAGGCCGTCCACTGCCGCGACGATTTCTTCGGAGAAGCCCTCGGCGCGAAGGTCGTCGAGGGTCCAGTGGGAGTCCTCCACGACGTCGTGAAGCAGGGCGACGATCCGTTCTTCCGTCGTGGTCATCTGGTGCATGAGGCGCAGTGGATGGAGGATGTAGGGCGCGCCGCCTTTGTCGGTCGTGCCCTCGTGGGCCTGCGCAGCGATGATGAGGGCGCGTTCGAGTGTAGCCATGGGGTGCCTTTCGCAGGGTTTGAGATGAGCGTCTCTTTTATTGTAGCCGTTCATGGGAACACGTAGGGACTGACGCGCGCAGGTGGACCGTCACCGAGCCAATTTCACTATCGTTGCATAGGGCCCGGTGCACGCAGCAGGCTCGTCAGCGCGCGTGGCTGTCCCGTCATTGGGGATGTGGACGGTACACGCCAAAAGGTACTCAGTCCGCGACATTGACCCTGAATACGGGCGCTGTGATTGCGCCGAGTGCGCTCGGGCCACGGCGGGACAGCCACGGACCTTGCAGTCAGTAACGCTCGTATAAGAACCCCTTCAATTTACCGATATTTCCGCTACCATGGCGCACGGGTCCGCGTCAGTCCCTACGTGATCTCAACGC
>JBHEKR010000252.1:0-3604 GCA_041859365.1 Candidatus Hydrogenedentales bacterium | reverse complement strand
TGTTCTTTTGTTCGCCCTGGTCGTCGCAGACTCGAGCGAGGTGTTTCGTTTTGAATCGTTTTTTGTGGTGAGGAAAAGACCACTGGATTCCCGTCGAGGGGTATTTCGCGGCCCAACAGCGATTCCGCAGGCAGGCAAATTCGCATTCGTAAGGGCGTTTGTTTTTTGTGTTTAGGTCACCATCCCCCTCTCGGGCAAATTCGCATTCAGAAAGTGTTGGGCTTTTTGCGTCTCGTCTTGTATAGTTATAGCATACAAGACAGGAGGCCCCATGCACCGCAGCAATATGTCGGCACAGGAACGGGAGTTGCGCTCGCGCCTTGCTCAGTTCGCTCACGCCAAGCCCTGGATCCACGCCACCCTCACCGTGCGCCTCGTAACCTGCGGCAAGAGTAGTTGCCGCTGTGCCAAGGGGGAACGGCATCGTGCGGTATACCTGGTTTCCAGTGTTAAGGGAAAGAAGCGCCAGGTCTTCGTGCCGCCGGAATTGGAGGAAGAAGTCCGCCAGTGGGTAGATAATTACCATGCCGCGACCGACCTGCTGGAACAGGTGTCCGAAGGGACGTGGGAAGAGCTCAAGCGTAAAAAGGAGGCAAAGATTCTTAGGCGCTTCTTCAAATATGCGGAGAAGTTCTACTGCATTCGGGCCGAACTCGGGAAAGTTTCGGATCGCCGCAAGGAAGCGCGCATACCGTGCGCGCGTGTTGTGCTGGCGCTGTTTCTAATGGCCAGCGCGCGCCTTGGCAGTCTCAACGCCATAGAGCAGGCTATGAAAGGCTCCTCGGGTAAGGCGTGGCGGGACTGGATGGGTGGGGACTTGCCCAGTGCCGACCGTTTGGGGGAAGTGGCCGCCTTGGTTGAACTCGATGATATGCGGCGCGTGCTCCTTGGCTTCCACCGCCGCCGCAAGCGCAAGAAAGCTCTCCCCTCCTTGCCGGGGCAATTGCGCGTCCTCATTATGGACGCACATGAGATGTGGACAAGCTACCGCCGCCATTCCAAAGACGCGCTGTCGCGCACAGTTAAGGTCAAGACCCGGAACGGGGAGGAAGAGCGCACCCAGTACTACCAGCGCTATGTTGCCGCCTATCTGATGGGCAAGACGGGACGCCTCCTGTTGGACTTGGAAATGCAGCAGCCCGGCGAGGGCGAGATCGCGGCGGCGCAACGGCTCCTTCGTCGCCTGCTCACCGACTGCCCCCGCGCCTTCAATGTCGTTGCGGGCGATGCACTCTACCTCGATCCCGATCTCTGCCGCATGGTCCTGGACAGCAAAAAAGATTTCATCGCCGTACTCAAGAACGAGAACCGGATACTCATCCAGGACTTCAGGGGCACCATGGCACTCGAAGGCAAGGCGCCGGAGCAATTTTCCTTCAACCGAAAAGCTTGTGCCTGCCATGACATCGAAGGCTTTACCACCTGGACCCAGTTGGGGAGCCCCGTGCGCGTCGTACGCTCCGTGGAAACCGTCAAAGTCCGACGCCAGAGCACCCGGGAAGCCGAGGAACTGAGCAGCGAGTGGCTCTGGGCCACCAGCCTCTCCACGAAAATGGCCGGCACACAATCCATCGTGCGCATCGGCCACGGGCGCTGGAGCATTGAAAATCAGGGCTTCAACGAGCTGGTGCGCGACTGGTATGCCGACCACGTCTACCATCTCAACACCAAAGCCATCACGGCCATCCTGCTGTTCATCTTTCTGGCCTACAACCTATTTCACGTATGGCTGGACCGAGGGCTCAAGCCCGCCCTCCGAAACAAACACAATGCGGACTACTTCTCAAGCCAGCTCTTCGCGGATTTCTACGCCGTCCTCGCCCCGCCCGGCTAGCGCCAGGCCAACGCGCCTTCACCCAGCCGCATGACCACCCTCCCGGGGCGGGAGGCCCCCCCGTCGCCAATGCGCAAGAACCGCAATGGAATCACGCCGTCGCACCCCCACGACACCCCCACGACACCCCCACGACACCCCGAAAATTGCCTCAAAACAACAATGCGAAATTGCTCCAGACCAATCGGACAAGCGAAGTACTCAAAATACAGCCACTTACAACAGCGTCTGCGGAATCCCCGGATTCAAGCTCTAAGTGCAACAAACTGATCCAGGCGTTGTTTTTTGAAGACTTCGTTCGGACTTTTGAGATTCAGTTTTTTCCTTGGCTTGTTGTTAAGTTCCGCCTCGATGATGTCCAGGCGTTCCTGGGAGATGCTCTTGAAGCTCATCTTCTTGGGTATAATCCTGCGAATGAGGCCGTTGGTGTTTTCGTTGGTTCCTCGCTGGTAGGAGGAATATGGGGCTGCAAAGTAGACGGCCGCCCCGGTTTCCCTCGATACTCTTTCGTGGCAGGCGAACTCGGTTCCGTTGTCAAAGGTGATGGTTTTGGCCCAGGATTTTGGCAAGTCCATGTAGGCGTCGATGATGGCGGAGGCGACTGTATCGGCGTCTTTGGTTTCGAGCTTCCGGATTAGGGTGAGCAGGGACTTTCTCTCGACCAGGGTAAGGAAATAGCCAGATTGTGCGGCACCAACAATGAGGTCTCCCTCCCAATCCCCGAAGCGGGCCCTGTCGTTTACTTCCTGCGGGCGTTCCTCAATGCCCACGCGATTGGGAATAGAGGGCCCTCGTCGAGTCTTGCCCTGCCCTCGCTTCCTGCGCTTTGGTCGAGCTTGGATAAGGTCCTTGATGAGGCAATGCATCCGCTCATCTGCGTAAATCCCCTGATAAATTGCTTCGTGGCTGATACGCATTCGAGGGTCGTTCGGAAACTCTCCTGGCAGAAGCAAGGAGATGTACTCGGGGGTCACTTTGCTCGTGATACTGCGAAATACATGGGACCAAAGCGGCTGATAATCCAGCTTTCGCGCCGGTCGGCATTCCTTGCGCCGCTCGTGATAGAGCGCTTGGGCCCGCTGAGGGTCGTAGGCGCCCTTGAGAGCGTTGCGCGCAATTTCCCGCCCAATACTGGAGGGATGACGACCCAGTTGCCGCGCAATGCGTCCCTTGGAATAACCTGCGGCCAGGTAGGCATTTATTTCGCCGCGTTCAATTGATGTAAAATGCACAAAGGACATCGTGATGCTCGCTTTCGGGTTTCGATTTCTAGCAGATGAAGAATACCGAAAGTCCAACGCGATGTCCTCTTTTTTTGCCTGAAATACCCCCAAAACGGGGCGGCCGCTTTTATGGGGCGCTCCACTACGCCCTTGCCCTACGGGCAATTCGCCTACGGCGAATACGGGCTGCGTTCCGCGCCCCATAAAAGCCCTCAAGAGCACCCCAGTGCTCTGAGGGGCCAGCTCTCCGCCCAGTTCACCAACCCACGAATAGGTCAAGGAACCGACGAGTCTGCTGGTGTTGCAGTTAGTTTATGAATCTGGGTTTCCGCGATAGCGGGTCACGCATTTGTTGTACTCGTGCCGGGGTAAGAATTCCATGAGCTGGGAAAATATGAATCGCCCTTCGTGCATCGGTCGCTCCTCGTTCGGGGTGCGAAGAGGAGTAATCATCGCCGAAAGGTGCCAGCAAGCTGAAATCGAAAAAGTTGGTCATGGCACTTAAATCATTTATTTTCAACCGCTTGAGATTGAAGTACGAAAGCTT
>JBHEKR010000464.1:0-8690 GCA_041859365.1 Candidatus Hydrogenedentales bacterium | reverse complement strand
TCGGGCGTTGGGGAATTGTCCGGCGCCGGACTTTACTCAGGGTGGTCTGTGGATTTCCATTGGCATTCTCACGTGGCGCGGGTTGCCTGGCGGTGTCTGGGGAGGGTAACCGGTATACCTCCCCTTCTCATTCGCACAGGTCAGTGGCCGCGCCGTTCGTTGAACGCGGGTAAGGAGTGAATCGCTGATCGGCGATTCTCCACCAACCACCTCTATAAGATAGGATCGGGCGTTGCACTTTTGGGGGGACGGGAGCTCCTCGGCAGTGCTATCGGAACTTGTCGGCGCTGATTCCGAGGCCCCAGAATCCGACGTTTCGCGCTTTGCAGTGGGCTTCGATGCGGGCTGCGAGCTCGCGAATCCGGGAGTCGGTGGCTTCGTCGATGGGCGGTGGAATGTCGAGGGTGATCCACCAGGAAATCCAGTCGTTCTCCTTCTGGCGTTCGTGGAGCGTATCGATCAGGGCCAGGATGTCAGCCTCCTGACGCTCCTTGCCTTCGAGGTAGATCTTTCCCGCCGCGTCGACAATTACCCGGGTGGATTCTTGCGCACCGGGATCGGACTCCGGCTTCGCGTCCGCTGCCGACTGCTCCGTGTCGGCCGCTTCCTGCTTCAATTCTGCTTCCACGCTGCTCCAGGGTATCTCGACTTGGCCGGGGCGGCACCAGATGGCGTAGACGCCCATGCCGCAGGTGCAACTGTCGTACTGGGAGGAGACCACATCGATAGTCTGGGGCGTCGTGTCGCAGATGGCCCAGAGCGGGGACATCTGCTCCTCGGTGAGGGTAAGCTTGCGGCGCTGCTCGACCTGCTTGACCTGGGCTTCGTTCAGGGTGATGGTGAAGGAGTCCACGGTGACGCTCTTGCGGTCCGGCGCCACGGGGATGGCTTCGCCGGGTGCGGGCATCGCCACAAGGAAGAGGAGGGGGGCGAGTGTCAGGCATCGAAGACGCGATTGGACAGTGGGGAGCGTGGTCATGTGGGTTCACCCTTGTGAAGGGGTTGGTCTTTCCAGCTTCTGGCCCAATGCCAGCAGTTTCGGTCGCAGTTCCGAATAGGGAAGCGCCTGCACGGCCATGCCTCCTTTTACGCATGTGGCGGCGGCCACCCCGGCGGATTCACCAAGGATCATCCAGACCGGCTCCATGCGAAGGGAGGTCATGGCAATGTGGCTCGCGGAGCAGCAGACGGGAACCAGCAGGTTTTCGCATTCCTCCTGGCGCGGGGTGATGGCCTCGTAGGGAATCTTGTAGATGCCCCTATGCTGCTCGTCCAGATACAAAATTGAAAATTCCCCTCCGCTCAGGGCGACTTTTCCATCGGCGGCCAGGGTGGCGTAGGGCCAATCATCCACGCCGTAGGAGGCGAGGCCGACGGCGTTTGGCGGATCCGTCTTGCCTTCGAGGTCCTTCTGCGTCACGACGTAGGAAGACACCATGCGCCGGGCCTCGCGCACATACAACTGGTGCGGCCAGCCGGCGGTATCGTCAAACTGGCCACGCTGAAATGTTGCCTGGTCCGCCTGCATCTTCAGCGCGGGCGGGACGGACGGGTCGGTGCGCAGAAAATGGGTCAAGTTGCGAAAGAAGTCCTGATGGAACTTCCAGACTTGGGAGCGCACGGCCCAGTCACCATCCGGGTAGGCATCGTTGCACCCGAACACGGTTGTATTCAGCAGGGAGCGGTTCGTGTTGCCGCTTGGATCGTCGTATAACCGGCCATTGTTCTCGATGATTTCGCCGAGGATCTTCATCTTCCGGGAGCGCTGGAGGTCGAGGCCCTGCTTGAAGCCCCGGCGGAATAGCTCGAACAGCGCCGGGTCGTAGCCATCTGTGGGCGTTATGGGCCAGCCTTCGCCACTGAGGTCGTATTTGTAGCGAAACGCGTAGCCCATCGTCAGCTTGTCCGCACTGCTCAGGGGCGCCATCTTCCGATCTTGCAGAAGGGGGAGCAGTCCGCTGGCCGGGTCGCCTGGGATGTTGTAGGGATCGATGTCGTAGGTCCACAAATTGGGACGCACGCCGCCGAGTGACTCGCCATAGTGCTGGGTTGATTCGCGACCATAGGTATGGGACACGCCGGAGGCCGCCATGAGGTCGCCCTCGTAAGAACAGTCGAGGAAGACGGTTGCTTGAACCGAAATGGCGTTTCGCGATGTGGCCGAGGCAACGGGGCATCCGGTGGCGTCGGGAGGAGCGAAGTCGAGAGAGATGGAGCTAATCGAGCGGCCATCGCGACGCACCGAATTCAGGCGATGCTCGTACAGGACCTCTATGCTGTGCTCGGCAACGAGGTCCGCGAAGACCTTTCGGTATTGCGCATTGTCGTAGTCTTTCTCCAGGATCGCAAAGGCGCTGCCGCCAACCGCTTCCTTCCGGCCCCAGTCGATGTTGTTGATTCCTCCGCCGGTCATGCCGCCAATCCAGCTGCTGGGCTCTACGACAAGCACCGTGCACCCTTCGCGCGCCGCCGCCACGGCCGCCATGATGCCGCTGGCCGTAGCCGCGTAGATGCATACGTCGGCCCTCAGGCTCGCTGGCTCGGCGAAGGCGCACGCTGAGGCGATGGCGGGGAGCGCACCGCAGGTCAATGCAACAAACTCGCGTCGCGTGCAGATTCTCGGCGGTGTCATCAATTTCCTCCTCTGGCGGGTCAGCCAGTGACTCCACGATTTTCAGTTGCTTATGATAGGCATAATCAAGCGAATCTGCAAAGTCTGGAATAGCGATTGCTATCCCGGTCCGCTTTGGGTTCTAATCACTCCACTGAAGACTTCTGGTAGAGTCCCGGAACCCCCACCCCCGAGGAATGTCATGCATCCGAACATCAAACTTCGTCTTTCGGTTTTTATGTTTCTCCAATACTTCACGTGGGGCTGCTGGTATGCCAGCATGGGCGCTTATCTCGCCAACACGCTAAAGTTTGAAGGCGGCGAAATCGGACTCGCCTACGGGGCCTTTGCGGTTGGCGCGATGATTTCGCCGTTCTTCGTCGGGCTCATCGCCGATCGCTATTTCGCGTCGGAGAAGCTGCTTGGGGCGCTGGGAATCCTCGGCGGGGTTCTGCTGTGCCTGTTACCGCAGATGACGGAATTCGGTCCCTTCTATGCGCTGCTCATTGCCTACTGCGCCACTTACGTGCCTACGCTTGCGCTGGGGAATTCCCTGTCGCTGCATCAACTGCCCAATGCGAAGAAGGACTTCCCCCATGTGAAGGTACTCTCCGCCGTGGGCTGGGTGGCCGCCGGGCTTCTCGTCAGCGCGCTCCAAGCGGAGCAGGTCGCCTTGCAGTTTTACCTCGCGGGCGCAAGCTCCGTCGCGCTCGGGCTCTATGCGCTGACCCTGCCCCACACGCCGCCAATGAAAGTAGGAAAGAATGTGCCCCTGCGCGAAATTCTCGGACTGGACGCCCTCGCGCTGCTGAAGAAGCCCTCCTTCGCGATTTTCATCGGCTGCATGTTCCTCATCTGCATTCCGCTTTACTTCTACTTCGTCAACCTCGGCATTTACCTCACCGAGCACGGCTGGGAAAACTTCGCGGGCACGCTCACGCTGGCGCAGGTCTCCGATGTGATGTTTCTCATCCTTTTGCCGCTGATGCTGCACAAGCTGGGCTACAAAAAGACCATCGCCCTTGGCATCATCGCGTGGGCCGCGCGTTATTTCCTGCTTGCGCAGAGCGTCGACTCCGCCACCCTGTCCACGACACTCATCATCAGCGCCATTTTGCTCCACGGGGTCTGCTACGACTTCCTCTTCATCGCCGGACAGCTCTACGTCGACGAAGAGAGCAACGAACGCATGCGCGGCGCGGCCCAGGGCTTCATCGCGTTTATATTGTGGGGCGTGGGCGCGTTCGTCGGCACGCTCCTTGCCGGAAAAGTCATGGAGGCTAACAGACTCGCCGAACCCGTCAATGGCTACGTCCACGACTGGCAGGCGATCTGGAGCGCGCCCGCCTGGGGTGCGATCGCGGTGCTGGTGGTGTTTCTCCTGTTCTTCCGTGGGCCGGTGAAGTCGGTCGTTGATGTTGCGGAGGATGAGGTGCTGGTCGCGGCGGATGATAAGGTGGTGTGAGGCGGGCCTGCCCAAGAGGGCGAGGACCGAAGGTGGGTTAAGCTTCCAGCTTGACAAGCGGCCTGCCCTGACCGCTCGGAGGCCCGTCGTTTCGTACAGGGACAATCGGTTACTTCATAGACCTCGCAGGGCCAGTTGATAATCTGAGAGTGCTTTGTGTCAAGCTGGAAGCGTAACCCACCTTCGGCACATCTCCCTCTGCCAGGATGGGCTGCTGGAACGTGTCTTGCGGCTGATGCTGAGTGCGACCGCAACCCGTTCCGAAACTTTGGTGGGGTGCGTCGGGCAGCGAGAAGGAAGTAAAAAAGCATGACCCGTCTCTCGATACTTGATCTCGCATTTGTGCCGGAGGGCGCGACGCCCGCCGATGCGCTCAGGAACACCCTGGACCTGGCGCAGCATGCGGAGCGCCTGGGTTATCACCGTTTCTGGCTTGCGGAACATCACAATATGGTCGGCATTGCCAGCGCGGCGACGGCGGTGGTCATCGGCTATGTGGCCGGGGGCACGAACACCATTCGCGTCGGCGCCGGGGGAATCATGCTGCCGAACCACGCGCCCCTCGTGGTGGCGGAGCAGTTCGGCACGCTGGAATCCCTCTTTCCTGGGCGGATCGATCTGGGGCTTGGCCGCGCACCTGGCACGGATCAAGTCACCGTTCGTGCCTTGCGACGCACGGCGGATAGCGCCCAGTATTTCCCCCAGGACGTACTGGAATTGCAGGCCTATCTGGACACGGCGCAAGAGGGGCAGGCGGTTCGCGCGGTGCCCGGCACCGGCACGAAAGTGCCCCTGTGGATTCTGGGCTCGAGCCTCTTCGGTGCGCAGCTTGCCGCGCGATTGGGCCTGCCCTACGCCTTCGCGTCCCACTTTGCGCCGAGGGAGTTGATGTCCGCGCTGGAGATCTACCGCCGGGAGTTCACCCCATCGCAACAGCTCGATGCGCCCTACACTGCGGCGGGTGTCAATGTCTTCGCGGCCGATACCGACGCCGAAGCGCGACGCCTCTTCAGCTCGGCCCAGCAACAATTTACGAACCTGATCCGCGGCACGCCCGGTCGGCTTCCGCCGCCCATCGACGATATTGAGTCGTACTGGACACCCGCCGAAAAGGCCCACGTTACCGGCATGCTCGCCTGTTCCTTCGTCGGCTCGCACGAAAAGATTCGAGGCGAGTTGAAAGCGTTCATAGACCGAACGGGCGTTGACGAACTGATCGTTGCTTCTGCGATGTACGACCATGGGGCGCGGTTGAGGTCCTATGAAATTCTGATGGATGCGGTCGGGGAACTTGCGATCACCTGTTCGTCATGAGCCCGGATAGATTTCGAGAGCGCCTTTGACCATTTCAGCCCCTGAAGCGTAAGGGAAAACGTTATGCCAATTCGTCCAACCATAATATTCTTGTCCGTGTTTCTGCCATTTCTCCTTGCCGTTTCCGCGCTGTCCAGGCCCGCATACGCCGAAGCGGCGGCGGGCACGTGGCGCATCGATTCGCCCGTGGGGGACGGGACGCCGGGGAACGTCGGGCAGCCCTTCGGGGTGGAGTTTGGACCCGATGGCGGGCTGTATATCTGCGAAGTGGAGAACCATCGCATTCGCCGCTACGACCTGGAGACCAAGGCCCTGACGACGGTGGCGGGCACGGGCCGCGTCGGGTACAGCGGCGATGGCGGACCAGCGCTTGAAGCCGACATGAATGAACCTTATGAGATCCGCTTCGACGCCGCGGGTAATCTCTTTGTGGTGGAGATGAAGAACCACATTGTGCGGCGTATCGACGCGAAGACCCAGGTCATCACGACGGTGGCGGGTTGCGGACGCGAGGGGTATGGCGGCGACGGCGGCCCCGCGACGGTGGCGCTGTTGAAACAGCCCCACAGCATCGCCCTCGACGGGAAGGGCGGCCTCCTCATCGCCGACATAGGCAACCATCGCATTCGCCGCGTCGACCTGGCGTCGGGGATGATTCGCACGATAGCGGGCAACGGCGAGAAGGATTTGCCGAAGGACGGTCAGCAGGCCGCGGGCAACGCGATGGTGGGGCCGCGCGCGCTTTTTGTGGAGGGGGACACGCTCTGGATCGCCCTGCGCGAGGGGCACAGCATCTGGCGGATGGACCTGAACACGGGAACCTTGGCCCACGTGGCCGGGACGGGCGAGCGCGGCTTCGCCGGCGACGGCGGCCCGGCGCGGGAGGCCACCTTTGACGGACCCAAGGGCATCGCCGTCGGCCCGGAGGGGGAGGTGTACGTGGTGGATACGGAAAATCAGGCCATCCGGATGATCGATACGCAGCGGGGCGTGATCACTACCATCGCCGGGAGTGGACCGGATGGACGTGGCTTCGGCGGCGACGGCGGTCCCGCGGCGGCGGCAAAGATGGACCGGCCCCATGGTGTTTGTGTTGGGGCGGATGGCGCGGTGTACGTGGGGGATACGAACAACCATCGCGTGCGGCGGGTGTGGCGGGTTGAACGCTTGACCGCTCAACGCTAACTGTTTACTATGCGCATTGCGTTTGGGTCTTCTGATTGCTGGCGCAAGCATAAGGGCGACACAAAATAGCGGCATTGAAAAAATTAACACAACATGTTAATCTTTAGGGGTGGCCATGCGAATCGTTTTTCGAAAGAGCAAGCTCCAAAAGACTTGTTCGTCCACGCGGGAAATGGAAAAGGTCTATGGCAGGGACATCGCGAGGAAGCTCGCGCAGCGCCTCGCCGAATTGGGTGCGGCCGATAGCCTGGCGGATATGTCCCACCTACCGCCCGCCCGATGCCATGCCCTGACGGGTGATCGAAAGGGACAGTTTTCGGTGGATGTGGCCCATCCGTACCGTCTGCTTTTCGAGCCTGACCACGATCCCGTGCCCCTGGACGATCAGGGCGGCGTGATTCGCGAGCAGGTCACCGCCATTTGCATCATCGAGGTGGCGGATACACATTGAAACAGGGAGAAGCGGGATGAATACGACAACAACCTACCCCTACGAACCGGACTATGCCGTAGCCCCAGGGGAGACCCTGCTTGAGACCATTGAGCATCTGGGGATGAGCCAGAAGGAGCTGGCCACGCGGACGGGACTCACACCCCAAACCATCGTACGGATCGTCAAAGGCGATCAACCGATAACCTACGCCACGGCCAACCTGCTTGAACTTTCGACCGGGGTGCCCGCCCGATTCTGGAATAATCTGGAGGCGCAGTATCGCGAGCGCCTGGCCAAGCTGGATGAACGAAAAAGGATGAAGGCCGATCTGGACTGGCTAAAGACCATCCCTGTGAAGGCGCTTCAGGAGCGGGGGCTGATCGGCAAACATACCGACAAGGTTCAGGTCCTGCGCGACGTGCTGGCTTTCTATGGCGTGGCCAGTGTGGAGGCGTGGAAGGAAATATGGGCTTCCCCCGAGGTGGCCGCGCGCCGCTCGGCCTGCTTTCAAACGTGCCCGGGCGCGGCCTCGGCATGGATTCGGCAGGGCGAAGTGCTTGCGCAGGGGTCTACCTGCCAGCCCTACGACCGCGCGCGGTTCCATGCCGCCTTGAAGGCCATCCGTGGGTTGACGGTCGAGCGCGCCGAAGTATTCCGTCCTGAAATGGTGCGCCTGTGCGCCGAAGCGGGCGTGGCCGTGGTGTTTGTGCCCGAGATGAAGAAGGTCCCCTGGAACGGTGCCACGCGGTGGCTCGGGCCCAGCAAGGTCATGATCCTGATGTCCCTGCGCGGGAAGACAGAGGATAAGTTCTGGTTCTCCTTTTTCCACGAGGCGGGCCACGTTTATATCCAGCACAGTAAGAAAGAACTCTATATCAACGACGGCATCGCCGAGGATCCGCTGGAGAAAGAGGCCGACGCGTTTGCTGCGGATTGGTTGATTCCGCGGGTGTGGGACGGGGCGATTCAAGCGATTCGCAGCGCCGACGAGATCGCAGCGCTGGCGGGGAAGTTGGGCGTCACGCCGGGTATCGTTGCGGGCAGGTTTCGGCATTTGACGGGGAAGTGGAAGCTTTTTGGCGAGTTGATTCGGAAGTTTGAGTGGAGGCGTACGTAGGAGTATGTCTTATTTTCTGTTTTCGACGTCGAAGTCGCTCAGCTCACTTCAGTATGCATGTGCGGCGTTACTGTCAAATGATATATCTCGCTGGAGAATGCATCGATAGCGAAGAGAGAGAACTAGAAATGGCCCCCAAAAAACTTTGCACGTATTGCGACGATCAAGCGACTACCAAAGACCATGTTCCACCCAAGTGCTTCTTCACCGAGACAAAGCCTCCGAATCTTATTACGGTGCCGTGCTGTCACGATTGCAACAAGCTATTCGGTGACAAAGTTGATACCCATGCTCGCAATACGCTTACGGATCTTCGCCATAGTGAGAGGCATTGGGCAGTGACTCAGGAACTCGCCGGAAAGCGGGATAGATCTTACAAGAAGAAGCTTGAGAACCTTGGGTACATTGCGAGCATAATCAAGCTTAAGGAATTTGATCGAAATAACTTTACCAACTTCGCATCTGAGCTCGCGTGACCATCTCGGGTTTGGCGAGCTCAAGGTTGCGAAAATGCGGACAATACCCGATGTTCACCACACGGAAGTTGAGGAAGTAATTCTCGTCA
>JBHEKR010000170.1:0-5331 GCA_041859365.1 Candidatus Hydrogenedentales bacterium | reverse complement strand
CCCCCCCGCAAGCGGGGGGGACCAGGAGGTTCACTTTGGCCATTAAGGCCCCCCCTCCTGGCGGGGGGGGGGCAGGAGGTTCACTTTGGCCAGTAAGGTCCCCCCCGCTTGCGGAGGGGTAGGGGGGGTATAACCTGAGGCAAGTTTCACACTCCCTGGATTAGGCTAAGTCTCCTGAATCACTGCCCTTCTGACTGATCAAAAAGGGACGGCAGGTCGGAGGTCCTGCCGTCCCGGAGAGCCCCGCACTGGGAGAAGCGCGGGGTTTGGGCGCGGTTATTTGGCGAGGTAGGGGAAGGTAAGCGTGCTGTAGGACCGAACTTCCTTGTAGGGCTTGTCGCCGTAGGTGCCGTCTTTGCTTTCCTGCACCTTCGCGCGCACACCCACCCAGCCGCCGAGCACGATGGGGAAGCTGGCCTGGCCTTCGGCATTTGTGGTGGCCTCCGCCTGCTTTTTCACGGTGGGCAGATTCACGACCAGTTCGGCGCCGTCGGCGGGTTTTCCGTCGGCCAGCACGGTGACCAGCAGCGTACCGTCTTTCACCTCGGCAAGCACTTCCACGGGTAGTCCCGCCACCGTTCCGGCGCTTTCCACCGAGCGCACGGCTTTGGCGTGGTAGACCAGGAGGTATTCACCGCCCCGGTTCATGATGCCGTAGTCCAGGGACCCTTTGACGAGCGGGGCATCCTCCGGCACTGTGGCGACACGGGCTTTTTCACCCGGTGCGAAAGCTACCGGGCTGCCATCGTTCAGGGTAACCGCCATCGGCGCGCTTTTTTCCTGAAGTTCGGTGTTGGTCGCTTCGAGGGGCTCTTCCGAGAAGCGCAGGTGGGCGGTGGCGGGTTCCGCGGGCGGCAGTTCCAGAAAGATGAAGTGGGCCTGGGCACTCAGGGCAAAGGTTGTGGCCAGCAGCAGGGCGAAACGTTTCATTGAAAGGGCTCCTTGGTTGAGAGTTAATTTGACTGACTGTGAGGTTATTATATGTCCCAAAAAGATCTATTGCAAATCATTTGTTAAGTGATATAAACTTACGTCATGCAATCGATATTGCTGCGGTGTTCGCAGCGTCTTCGAAAGCAGATTCATGCACCCAACCAAGGAGAAAACGGCATGAGACAACGTGGTTTCACCCTGATCGAGCTGTTGGTGGTTATTGCCATCATCGGCATTCTGGCGGCCATCCTGCTCCCGGCTTTGGCCCGGGCCCGGGAAGCGGCGCGCCGCGCAAGCTGCCAGAACAACCTGAAGCAAATGAGCCTTGTGTTCAAAATGTATGCAAACGAGGCCCGAGGCGGAGCCTGGCCCGGCGTGACCTGCAACTACTTTCCCGTGTACAACTGCGACACGATGGAACAGTGGGTGGATGGATCGGGCGCTCTGGTGTACGGCGGTCGGCTTTATCTATGGACGCCCCGTGTCGACAAGCTCTATCCCGAGTACATGACCGATCAGGCGATCCTGCTTTGCCCGTCGAACGTCAAGGTGAACGCCGACATGCTCAAGAACCCCACCACGGGCGCCTGGGAAGGGCATATGGGCTGCTCGACCACGTCGAACACCACCACATCGCTACTGGCGAACCGGGGCGCGGCGCTGACGGACTACAACTACTGGTACATCGGCTACGCCCTGGACCGGACCTCGCAGGCCGATCCTCATGTCGCCTACTCGACTGGGAACCCGGCGCTGGTCCCGGCCCAGATGAAAGGCGCCTACTATGGCTCGATTTACCGTACCCACGGTGTGTTGAGCCCAACCAGCCGGGACACGGACCAGCCGATTGACTTCACCGCCAACGCCGCGCTAACCCCCTTCCTGGGTCATGGCAACGGTGGGAGCAACATGCTGCAGAACCTTCGCGAGGGTGTGGAGCGCTTCATGATCACGGACATCAACAATCCGGGCGCCTCGGCCCTGGCGCAAAGCTCGCTTTATGTGTACATGGACGTGGCGAGTACGCGGGTGGATGAGTTTAATCACATTCCGGGCGGTTCCAACGTGTTGTACATGGACGGCCACGTGGAATTCCTGCGCTACCCGGGCGAGTCGCCGGTGAGCGAGGGCTCGGCCAATATGATGGCGCAGAAGTACGACCGCATCTGACGCGGGGCTAACCAGTGAATTGGGCCCGGGACGAAAGCACCTCGTGTGCATCTTCCCGGGCCTTTTGCTATCTGCGGGCCGCCCGCTTTGTGTTGCGGACTGTGATGTCTTTAGAAACGGGGCACAGCCGCTCGATCACGAAATTCATCGCTTCCACCGTGTCGTCGTAGCTGGTTTCGTGACCCGCCTCGGGTCGGTGGATGTGGAGCACCGCCGGATTGAGCTTCTTAAGGATTTCGGCGAGGCGCATAACGCTGCCCGGTGGGACGGCGGTGTCCTGCCCGCTCGTGGAGAGGGCGACGGGCATGGTGAACTGGAGGGGCCAGTATTCGGCGCTCCGTTTATAGTATTCCTCGGGCACCTCCTGTTTGGCGCCGCCGAAGGATTCGCCGATGGCGTCCTGAAAGTTCTCATACTCCAGATGGTTCGCGGTGCCGTTGAGGGCCACGACGCCATCCACGAGGCGGGGGTGCAACGCCGTGAAGCTGAGTGCGGATGTGGCGCCCATGGAGCCGCCGCAGAGTACAACCCGATTGATGCGATACGCGGACTTGAGCATCTTGATGATCTGGACCAGATCGGCCTCGGCAGCGGGTCCCATCCAGGAGGTCTTTGCGCGGTAGTCCGGCGAGACGAAGATCAGGCCGTGGGCGGCGGCGGCGTCCCGCGCGCCCTTGCACTCGCCACGTTCGTTCGTCGCGAACTGCCAGCGATCCGATCCGTGGCCATGGAGGGCAATGAGCAGGTCTCGCGGCTCGCCGGGCTTGTAGTCCGTCGGCAGCAGGACAACGTAGCGCTGTTCGGATTGGTCGACGTTGGCTTTGAATGGCACGTCAATAGGCGGCTGAAACCCAGGGGAGGATTCGGCCTGGACTTCCGCGGGCGGCGCCACAACAAGGCAGAATACGAACAGGGCGGTAAAGAGGGAGCGAGGCATGATGGTTGGAATCCAATGGAAGGGTCTTGGCCGTTTCAAGAGGGCGCGATGAATGGAGTGGTGATGAAGAATTGCTTTTGGGACCTACGCCTTCAGCTCAATAAGTTCCGCCTTCAGGGATTCGCCGTCGAGGGTCAGTCGTCCGACGGAGATTGGAAGATCAAAGCGCCTGGGGTCCGCGCTGCCGGGATTGAAATAGAGTACCCCGTTCTTCTCCGCGATATCGGGCTTGTGCGAGTGTCCATAGACCACGGCGTGAATGCCGACGGCCACCGGGTCGAGGGGAAGGTCTTCGAGGATGTGGTAAACGTAGACGTGCTTTCCGTACCACGAGACGAGGGCGTCGTCGGGGAGCCGTTCGCCGAGGGCGCCGAAGTCCACGTTGCCGCGCACCGCGTGGACCGGCGCAATGGCTTCCAATTGCTCCAGGACGATTGCGTCGCCCACGTCGCCGGCGTGAATGATAAAGTCTGCCCCCCGCAGGGCCTCCAGTGCGCCGGGCCGCATGAGGCCGTGGGTATCCGAAATGACTCCGATAAAAGGCTGCATCGTCATACTCCCGTTTGATCGCTCAGCATCAGGTTCAGATGTATCTGGTCGCGGCAAGGTATGCCGTTTTCTACGATGGGCTCGGAATAGCGGCGAACGAAATAATCCGGCGTAACGCCCGTAATACGGAAGCCGGCCTTCTGGTACAGGGCGAGGGGACCCAGGCTGGAATTGCCCGTGGACACGGTCAACTGCGTGAAGCCAGCCTTGCGCGCTTCCGCGATCACATGACGCAGGAGCAGTTTTCCCAAGCCCTGGCCTTGGAGGTCGGGATGGATTGCGATATTCGCCAGTTCCACGATGTCCGGCTCCTGGGGAAGCAGCACCGCCACACCAACGAGATCGGCTTCGCAATAGAGTCCGTGGCAGGCGCCATGCGCGATATATTTATCGATAGCCGCGTCATCCGGGTCCGCGAGGCGAAGTAATTCGCCCATGCCCGCTGCGCTCGCGGGCACAGCCGCCGCGAAGCGGATGGATGGTTTTGGCGGCGCGGCATTCATAACGTCGATTTTCCCGATCGGCGTTTCGGCGGGCCGCTCTTGCCCTTCGGAGGGGGAGTGGCGGCTCGGGTATCCCCCGCGATTTCGGGGCTCAGCGCCTGGAGGATCATGATCTTCTGCCAGATCTTGCGGCTCAGCCCGGTGGTCAGCGCTTCCAGTTCGTTAATGGCGGAGACGACGGTGCCATCGGGAAAGTGCTGTGCGTGGATGGAGGCCAGCTTACTGACGAGCGACAGCATCTCGCTGCAATAGTCGAGATACCGGTTCAGTTCGAAAGGGGACATGTCACGCTTGGGCGAGGAGGGCGTGACGTTGTTCGTCCGCCGAAGCTCCGTGGGATCTTTGGTGAGCTGGTGCATATCGATGACGTGGGCAATGGCGCGCAGCTCGTTTAACGACTGGAGGGTGCGCGCGCGCTTCACGCGAGATTCGATGCTGGTGAGAAAAAAGATGGCCGCGCCGATGAGGAGCAGATCGTTGAAGCCCGCTTCCATCACCTGGATAAACTCCGCCATGGGAAAGGTGCCGATGGTCCAATCGACGCTGGTAAAGCTGAGGCCCAGGATGGCGAGGATGACGACGATCAGTGCGGAGACCGAAGCCCGGAGCAGATAATTCGGCGTGGAAATCCACTGGACCCTGGACTCCGTTTCCAGAGCGATGGTGTGGAGCTCCCGGGCCACCGACAGGAGGCTCGAAGTAGGGAACCGCTCCTCAATCCGGCGAATGAGGGTGGACAGGGTGTCCTGCGTCTTGCCCAGATTCAGTGTTCGGTAGCTCATTAGTCCCCTGTTCCAAAATACGGCGAGGAATGACCCGCCGCAGCCTTGCACGTTGCATGGCGTTGTAGCATTTCCGGCTTGCGGGTAACAAGTTTGCTTTCTTGTGTTGCTTTCTTGTGTCCGTGCTAACCGTGTAATCCGTGGTCAAGAATTGTAAACAGTAAGTGACCACGGATTACACGGATAGCACGGATATTCACAAGGTGAAGGCGCGCGCGTACGGCGAATTTCGGAATCAAAGGCCTTGACGTGGTTATCGGACTATCGCGCCGGAGTCGAGGAAGGCGCGGGCACAAACCGGATCAGGGTCATCTCCGGTGGGCAGTTGATGCGGATGGAGGGCAGGCCCTTGTTGTGGCTGGCGCCGATACCTGCGGAGACGTTGATGCGGGTTTGGCCCACTTCCCGAAAACCACGGGACCACGCTCTGGGGGCGTTGCTGGAGGTGGCCAGCGCG
>JBHEKR010000126.1:0-17363 GCA_041859365.1 Candidatus Hydrogenedentales bacterium | reverse complement strand
GGACATCAGGGACGACAGCGACAGCAGGGCTTCAATTCATCTGTTGTTCTTGCTGTCTCTGATGTCCCTGTGACCTTTAAGGGTATCTTCGATGCACTACACTCCAGAAAATGCAGAAAATCCACCGTCCACCGGGATGATCGTGCCCGTCACGAAGCGCGACGCGTCACTGGCGAGCCACACGGCGGCCCCGACCAGTTCATCGGCCTCGCCATAGCGGCCCATGGGGGTGTGATCGATGATGGTTTTGCCCCGGGGCGTGGGCGCGTCCGTCTTCTCGTCCGTCAAGAGGAAGCGGTTCTGCTCGGTGAGGAAGAAGCCCGGTGCGATGGCATTCACGCGGAACTTTGGACTGTATTCCTGCGCCATATGCACAGCGAACCACTGGGTGAAATTGCTCACCGCCGCCTTCGCCGCGCTGTAGCCCGGAATCCGGGTGAGGGGGCGCAGGGCGTTCATTGAGGTGATATTGATAATGCTGCCGCCATTCTCATTAGACAGCATGGCTTTCACGAAGATCTGCGTGGGGATGATGACCCCGCCCGCCAGGTTCAGGTCCATGACGCGGTTGAAGGCATCATTGGGCAATTGGAAAAAGCTCTGATCCGGCGAAGTGGTGGCTTCTTTGAGATTGCCGCCCACGCCATTGACGAGGATATCGATCTGGCTGAAATCCGACAATATGGCGCTCTTGCAGTCTTCCGTCACCACCGCGCAATGCACATCCAGCGCATAGGCACGGGCGTCGCCGCCTTTGGCCGTAATGCGGTCCACTATACGCTGTGCGTTGTCCACGTTTCGGCTGGTCACGGCCACCCGGGCGCCCGCCGCGGCGAGGCCTTCGGCGATGGCGCCGCCCAGCACGCCGCCGCCGCCGGTAATAACGGCATTCTTGCCCGTTAAATCGAAGAGTTTCAGGTAGTTCATGGTATCCCTTGGAAAGGTTCGGGAGGAGCATCCGCCCGAAATAGGCGAGGCCAAAGCCTAGCACACCGCCCGCGTAAGCGACAAGCACCGGGCGCGAAATGGGGCCTTCCCAGGCAGCGCGGAACCGAATGTGGTAAACTGTCAACAATATACTGATTGAATTTCTCTAACCAAATCTTTACGATCCAGCCAACTTGGCCTGCGACGCTATCTTCGGGGGGTAGTGCTCGCTCTTAATACCATGGAGTGTAGTGAATGAAAGTCCTCGTGACGACCTTCGGCGGTGATGGCGGGAAATCCGGCGTAAGCCAGTACATAATCCAATTTTTAAGGTACTGCCGCGAATTTGGCCCCGATATGCAGTTTGACGTCATCCTCTACGAGGACGAGAAGAAAGTCTACACCGATCATGACCCCGGATTGAACACGATCGTCCAGTCAGAACGTCTGCGGAAGGCCACCGTAAACATTCTCTGGCACCAAATCGGCTTTCCGGGCTTGTGCCGCAAAAATGGCTACGACGTAGTCTTCATTCCTGGGGGCAACCGCCGACTCCCCTGGAACCTCCCATGCCCAACCGTGGCCACCTGTCACGATCTGGGTATCCTTCACGTGCCCGACAAATACGACGCGATCCACGCCTTTTATAACCTCAGGGTCCTCCCAAAGCTGTTGCGTCGGCAGACCCACCTCTTGACCGTCAGTGAAACGAGCAAGCAGGATATCGTTTCCTATACGGGCATTCCGTCCGACCGCGTGTCGGTGACCTACAACGGCGTCGACCACGAGACTTACCAGCCGGGTGACAAAGACGAGGCGCGGGCTATTGTGGAAAAGAACTACGGGGTGGACGCGCCTTACCTGCTCTATATTTCCCGCATTGATCACCCCGGCAAGAATCACATCCGCCTGATCGAAGCGTTCAACCAACTCAAGCAGGAAACCAGCCTTCCCCACAAACTCGTGCTCGCCGGAAGCGACTGGAGTCGCGCGGACGAAGTGCACAAGGCGGCGGAAAAATCACCCAGCGCTTCGAGTATCATTTTCACCGGTTTCGCCCCCTCCGCAGACCTGCCGGCGCTTTACCGCGGTGCCGATCTCTTCGTCTTTCCCTCGCTATTCGAGGGTTTTGGCATTCCCATCGTCGAGGCCATGAACTGTGGCATTCCGGTGGCCTGCGCCAATATTTCCTGCCTTCCTGAAATCGCCGGAGACGCCGCGGAATTGTTTGACCCCTACGATGTGAATTCCATGGCCCGCGGGATGGAGCGGCTTCTGACCGACGATGCCTTGCGCGCACAATGTGTGGAACGAGGGCTTCAGCGCGCGAAATTGTACAACTGGCGTGATAACGTAAAATTAACTGTTGATATTATCCGCGAGGTGGGCAGCACCGAGCGCACCTGAACCCAATCCGATCGGCACAGATCGTTAGAAATGAGACCAGATTTCATGAGTAATTCCGCCAGTCACGGCCCAAGTTCGCCCCGATGCGCCCAGCGTGGCCTCGAAACGGTGACCCTTTTCAATATGCCGATGAATAACATCTCCCTGCAGGAGACGCTGGACGCCATCGGCCAGCACATCGACGCGGGCGAACAGGGCTTCGTGGTCACGCCCAACGTGGACCATGCCGTCGAATTCGACGAGAACCCGGATTTCCGCCAGGCGTATTTCGATGCGTCCATGGTCCTGGTCGATGGCATGTATATCCTCTGGGCGGGGTGGCTCTTCGGGAAGCCACTCAAGGCCAAGATTAGCGGATCGGACCTGATCTACTGGCTCAGCGAGTATGCCGCGCAGAAAGGGTACTCCATCTACCTGCTCGGGGCCAAAGAGGGTGTCGCCGAAAAAGCAGGCAAGAAGCTGGGCGAGAAGTATCCCGGCCTTAAGGTCGCGGGCAGCTATTCGCCCCCCCTCGGGTTTGAAAAAAATCCCGTGGAAAATCAGAAAGTCATCGATCTCGTGCGCGAATCCGGAGCCGATATCTGCTTTGTCGCCCTGGGGGCCCCGAAGCAGGATCTCTGGAGTTGGCGCCACCATAAAGCGGCGGGGGCAAAGCTCTTTCTCGGCGTGGGCGCTTCCTTTGATTTCGTGGCCGGTACCATACAGCGCGCACCGGTCTGGATGCAGAAGCTGGGCTTGGAGTGGGTCTGGCGCATCCTGCAGGAGCCCTCGCGCATGGCCCATCGCTACCTCATCCGCGATTCCAAGTTCCTCCTGCTGCTCTGGCGCGAGTGGAAGTCCGAGTGGTAGTGGATTTGCATTGAAGCGTCGGTGCGGGGGCGATAGAATGGAGGCACGGGGGGTGACCTCCTTCCTGCACGTTATGGCTTTGCCCGCGCAGGAAATGTCGACATTCTGCTGGAAGGAAACCAGTCAAGCTAAGGGAGTACGCGGGTTGACGCATTGGGCCGCCAGGTATACTGATATCCTTGTTGAGAGCTGTTCCCAGGGGCTGCTCCAGCTCGACCATTCCTATCGAATTCTTCAGGCAAACAGGAAAGCAGCGATCTTCTTTGGCGCGCGGAAGTCCGAGGACCTGATCGGGCTCGTTCTTCACGCCTCGGATGGTGGAGAGGGGATCCGTCTGGAGCCGCGCTTCATCTCTCCTGAGTTTGGTGACCCGCTCGACGGGAGCTACACGGCAAGCACGCGGTTTGGCGCGGAGCTCCCCGTCGAGATCGCCTTCCTGCCCCTACCCGAGGGGGACGATTCCGGCGCCTCCTGGCTTGCTCTGCTGACCGACTTGACAGTACGCGTCAATCTTGAGCGCGAGTGCCTTCAGGCCGAAAAGCTGGCCGCGATGGACAACGTCGTGGCCGGGATCGCCCATGAACTTAACAATCCCATGACGGCGATCCTGGGCTATGCCGAGTTGCTCCTTTCCTCGGAGATGGAGCCGAGACGCAAACAACGCGCAGCCCTCATCGCCGAAGAGGCGGACCGCTGCGCCAAGATCATTGCCAACATGCTGACGTTCACCCGGAGCTACGGGAAGAAACTGGAGTCGGTCAACCTCAATAGCCTGGTTGAGGAAGTGGTTTCGCTCCGCGCCTATCAGATGCGTGTTGATCACATAAAGATTCACGCCTACTATGACCGTGCGGTGCCCATCATACTCGCCCAGCCCGACGCCATCCGCCGCCTCTTCCTGAATCTTGTGCACAATGCCCACCAGGCCCTGCTGGAAGTGCCCGAATCGCGCCGCAACCTCTGGGTGATGACCGGAGTGACCGAAGAGGCCATCCACATTCAGGTGGCGGACAACGGTTCCGGTATCCCGGAAACGGTGCGCTACAAGATTTTCGATCCCTTCTTCTCGACCCGCCCCTTTGGCGAGGGCATGGGTCTGGGCCTGAGTGTCGCCTATGGCATTGCCCACGAGCACAAAGGTCGCATCTGGATGGAGCCCCGTGTGGGGGGAGGAACGTCAATGAACGTCGAGCTCCCTCTGCCCAAACCTGCTTCATAAACGAAGAGAACAAGAGAGATCGTCATGCCGCGTATGAACAGCCTTCACGGAATCGCGATGAACCCGGACGACATCGCCTTTCGCGACGCTGTTGCTGTGCGAGACCACTTGGAAGCACAACCCGGTCTGCACGTTAGCAAAATCGGCGAATCCCGGAAAGGCCAACCACTCTTCGGTTACGTGGCGGGCTCCGGCCCGCGGCTCGTTTCCATCACGGCGGGGTGTCACGCGGACGAACCCGTGGGCCCCATGACCGCGCAGGCGCTGCCCCGACTTTTGAGGGCCCACGCGCCGCACCTGCTCGAAGCCTTCACGTTTCGCGTCGCGCCCCAGATGAATCCCGACGGCGCAGACCAGAACCGCCCCTGGTTTTCAGTCCATCCCGATTTTGAAACCTACCTGGCCCATGCGGTCCGGGAACAGCCCGGTGACGATGTAGAATTCGGTTTCTCCGAATCCCCCGAGGCCCGGCCGGAGTGTCGCGCCGCCATTCCCTTCCTCTGGCATCATGGCCCGGTCGTCGCCCATTTCTCCCTTCATGGCATGGCCTGGGCCGAAGGCATGTGGTTCCTGCTCAACGCGCCCTGGGCATCCCGCGCGGATGGACTCATGAAATCTATCACGGGTCTTTGTAGAGCCGAAGCGCTGCCGCTGATGGAGCTTGACCGCAGGGGCGAAAAGGGCTTCTCCCGCATTGGCGAGGCCTTCTCCACGACCCCGTCAAGCGTCGCCATGAAGGAGCACTTTCTCCAGTTGGGCGACCTCGAAATGGCGGCCAGATTCCTGCCGAGTTCCATGGAAATGGCCATGAAGACCGGAGATGACCCCCTCTGCATGGTTTCAGAACTGCCCCTGTTCCTTTTGGGCGTTCCGCCCGATCTGCAAGACCCGGTTCTCTATCGCTTTCGCGACGCCCTCGAAGCGGCCCGTGCAGCAGGGGCGCCGGAAGCCCTGGCGGCCCTTGCCACCAACTTTAATTTGACCACCATGCCTCTGGCCCCGCAAGTAGCCCTCCAGTTTGCCATGATTGTCCACGCGCTGGACTATGTGCTCGAAGTGCGCGCGCCCCGCTCCAGGTAGGCCAGCAGGGCGCAGTCCCGACAACTCGGATTGTTTCGGCACCAGTCTTCGTGCATCTGGAGTAGCCCCTGTTGCAGGCGGAAATTGAGCCGCAGCTTTGCGTCGCCCAGCACGCGCGGGGCCATTCGCTGGTAGACGTGGTTGTCCGGCTCCAGGGGCAGTCCGCGGTAGAACGCGAAGATCTGCTCCTCCCAGCTCTGATCACCCGCCATCCGTGCCCGCGCCAGCGCCAAGGGTACAAAGATGTTCCCGATGATCGAGCGCACACGTCCCGTTCCCACCACCGCCGTTGCTTTGTCCAGGGTGGGGCCGTCGAAGCGATAGTGGCGCGACCAGAATCCCAATGGACGGGGGAAAATCCCCTCAAAGGCCTTGCGCAGCGTCGTCGGTTTGGCGTGCTCCCGCCACAGCCGTTCGAGCGCGGTGACCAGCCCGTCCCGGGCCACGCGTCCGATCAGGCCCGCCGCACCTGCGATCCGGCGGCTTGGGTAATTGTTTGGGCGCACACCCGCCAGCGGCCATTCCAGGGGTAGCGCGCGGAGCGTGGGCAGGTACTCTTCCCGCAGGGCGCAGAGTCGTTCCAGATGCGGAACCGGTGTGCCTTCGAGCGCCCCAGGTTCGGGCAGCAATCCCGCGAGTTGGAGCAGGGCCGCTTCCAGCAGGTGGGGCTCCTGTCGGCTTAACTGAACGGCACGCTCGTAGGGCAGGGCGCGGGCCAGCCGTTGAAAAGGAGCCGTGAAGCTGCGATAGCCCAGTGCGCCGAAGATGGCCTCATAAGCCGCCTGATCCGGACCAAGTGCGGCGACCTGCTCCTCCATGCGCCGCGCCTTATTCAGCATGCGCCAGTCGCCCGCCAGCGGCAGAAAGCCAGTCAGAGCTTCAGACGCGCCCTCTGCAAAAAAGCGGTTGCAGCTTCCGTGTGTACGCGGCGCAAGTTCCGGATGCGCCTCCACGTCGAAGAGGTGGGCCACGCTTCCATTTACACCGGGAAGCAAGCCGAGGAGAAAGTGGGGGAGGGGCCGGCCCGATTGGGTCAATACCGGTACGAAATTCGCTGGAGTATTAAGCAGAACATGAAGCAACACGTTGTTGTACCGGGGATCTCGATCATGGCCGTGTTGCCGCCAGGCGACCTGATCCAGATGAACCTCTACATCGCCGGTGTAAAGCGTCCCGTTGAACCGGAGTTGCGCCCCCTGAAAATCAGGGCCCGCACGGAAATTCCACCAGCCCGGCGACACCACCTCAAGTTGGTGCCCCTCGACCGTGGTCAACATACCCGCGTCCCGCGATCGGTCATACCAGAGTTGCTGCACCACGCGCTCCGGCACCGTTTCAGCCGTCCGCGCCGCGCGGGTATCGCGCCACGCCAGCGCTTCCAGATAGTCGTTTGCCAGAAATTTCGTGTCCATATCCCGCCCATCGCCGCGATCACTGACCAAAGCCGCCGGCGGGTGATGCGCCCGCCAGGACCATGGTACTATAGCGCGCCCCGGCGGACAACCCGCAAATACCGCCCCGTTGAAGCGTCTTGTCCGCGACCCATAAGAACTGCAATTTTGTTGCGCCCGATTTACCGATAAAAGGAACCACCATGGAATACAATCGATTGGGAAAGACCGGCCTGCTGGTCTCCGAGCTGTGCATGGGCACCATGACCTTCGGCAATGAGGCCGACGAGAAAACCTCCCAGGCCCTCATGGAACGGGCCCTCGAAGTGGGCATCAATTTTTTTGATGCGGCGCACAACTACAATCTCGGCAAGACGGAAGAAATCGTAGGTCGCTGGATCGGTCCTCACCGCGACCAGATTGTCCTCACCTCCAAAGTGTACTTTCCATGCGGCGGCGGAATTAATGATCAGGGCCTCTCCCGTCGAAACATCATTCGCTCGGTCGAGAAGTCCCTCAAGCGATTGCAGACGGATTACATCGATATCGTCTACCTGCACCACTGGGACGAAAACACCTGCCTCGAACAGTCCATGAGCGCCCTCAACACCCTCATCGAGCAGGGCAAGGTCCATTACGCGGGCGTCTCCAATTTTTCCGCCTGGCAGACCCTGCGCGCCCAGGCCATCGCCGAGGCCCGAGGCTTTGCCCCCATTTCCGTGGTTCAGCCCATGTACAGTCTGGTGAAGCGCCAAGTCGAAGTAGAAATACTGCCTATGGCCGAGTATGAGGGCTTCGCCGTCGTCCCCTACAATGCCCTGGCCGCAGGACTCCTCACGGGAAAATATCTCGAAGGCGGCTCCGGTCGGCTTAATGAGGCTGAGATGTACCGCCAGCGCTACGACAACCCCCAGTACGTGGAAATCACGCGGAAATTCGTGGCCCACGCGAAAGAAAAAGGTATAGCCCCGGCCGCCCTGGCATTGGCCTGGGTCATGAGCCACCCCCTTATCAACTCGGCCATCTTCGGCGCCCGCAGCCTCGAACAGTTCGAGAATACCCTGACCTGCCTGGAGCACCGCCTGACCCTGGAGGCGCGGCGTGAGATTACCGCCCTGTCCGTCGATCCGCCTCGTGCGACTGACCGGGAATCCATGGATGCCATGAAGCAGCGGGGCTGGTAAGGCAAAAAAACAGGCGCGGCTTCCATCGTGGGGGGCCGCGCCTGTCGAATTATGAACAGAATTAATCCTGGAAGTAGTAACCGCTTCCAATCTGTGCGGGAGCCTCTCCCACCATGCGGTCATCAATCGTGGAAAACAGATCGCTGATATTGCTGGTGCCGGTCACATCGCTTCCACCGCCGCCGCCGCCGCCGCCACCAAAGCCTCCACCCTGACCGCCGCCGAAACCTCCCTGTCCGCCCTGACCACCAAAGCCTCCCTGTCCGCCAAAACCGCCCTGGCCGCCGGCCGCACCCTGTGCACCAAAGCCGCCACCGAAACCCTACTGGCCACCGCCCAGGCCACCCATCTGGGGGATGGAGGAGACGCCAAACTGATTCCGGAGCACAATCTTGTGCATCGTGTCGTTCCCGTTGTAGGTATAGCTGCGGGTCACCATGCCGCCCTGAGCCTCGCGCCGTAGTAGCTCCGGCGAGCTGACGTACACGATGTCGCCATATATCTGGTAGTCGAGACCAAGGGGGCGCAGAATCGCATCCAGCGCCTGACCCAGCGGTACATCTTTCAGCTTGATGTAGGGTATATAGCCGTTTGATCGCATGGCCCGCATCTCGGCCCCGACGCCCGTGCCGCGCAACTGGAGCGTTGTGGGCGCCGACGCCGCCTGCGCTTCGGAAGAGGCCGCTTCCGCCATGGCGTCACGGACTTTGGCGGCCTGCTTTTCACCGGCATTATTGGATTTCCAACGGTCCAGCAACGCGGCCCGGGCTTCTGCATCTTCCGTTATAACGACAGTGTCCAGGGACACTTCGTCGCGAAGCGCGGAGAGTACCTTGCCATCCTCCGGCGTCTGAATGTAGTACATCTGCTCCGTGGAACGGATGTAGACATCGGTGTAACGCACGCCTTTGATCGTAATCTCATCCGCCGGACATAGCACCGGCAGTGCCACCACGGCCATGGCAATCCAGCAAAAGCTATAATTTCTGTTACGCATCGGAAAACTCCCCGGAAGGTTGCGGAGCCTATGTTCAGTCGTAGATACCTGTATTCAGCATAGCAGCCACTCCGAGGTCTGTCAACCGCGGCAAAATACGTCGATCCGTGAAAACTTGCGGTTTGCTTATCGACGACAACCCAGGTATTATCCTCCCAAACTGTTTCACAGGAAGGGTTTGATTGTGGCCGGATTTCGACAGGTTATCAAAGATCTTATTGCCAACGTTGAGCGCGTAATTCTCGACAAGCCCCAGGTCGTAAAAAGTGCCCTGGCCGCCTATCTGGCGGGGGGGCACGTGTTGCTTGAAGACGTGCCGGGTGTCGCCAAAACGATGCTGGCACGGGCCTTCGCTGTGTCCAGCGGGTGCTCGTTCAGTCGAATTCAGTGTACCCCCGACCTGCTTCCCAGTGATATTAGCGGGGTCTCCATCTACAACCAGCAGCGGCAGGATTTTGAGTTTCGGCGCGGCCCGATTTTCTCTCAGGTACTGGTGGCCGACGAAATAAACCGGGCCACGCCCCGGACCCAGTCGGCCTTGTTGGAAGCCATGGCGGAAGGCCAGGTTTCCGTGGATGGCCGCACCTACAAGCTCGCCCAGCCCTTCACGGTTTTCGCAACGCAGAATCCGGTCGAGCACGAAGGCACCTTTCCCCTGCCCGAAGCCCAGTTGGACCGCTTCATGATGCGCCTCTCCGTTGGCTATCCCAACATGATGGCGGAACTCAAAATACTTGAGAATACGCGCGTTTCGCACCCCATCGACTCGCTTCAGGCAGTCACCGACGCTGAAACTATTCAGCTCATGCAGCAGTCTATCAAGGAGATTTTTGTTCACGAGAAAGTGCGGGATTATATCGTCCGGCTCGTCAATCGCACCCGGGATTCGACGCACCTCACGCTGGGAGGGAGTCCCCGGGCTTCCCTCATGCTCTTCCGCGCGTCGCAGGCCCTGGCGGCGGTGCAGGGGAGGAGCTACGTAATCCCGGACGACATCAAGGTTCTCGTGGTGCCCGTTCTGCAGCATCGACTCATCCTCAATCCCGAAAGTCGTCTGCGCCGCGTCACGACGGATCTGGTGCTGAACGACCTCATGAAAGAGGTGGCTGTGCCGGCCGGTGTCGCTTCGTGGAAGGGTGGGGCGGCATGACATTGAATTAGGGTGCTGAATGCCCCTATGATCGGGCCGGAAATTATCGGGAGCCTCCTATGAGATGGTTTGGTAGAAGAAAAAAGGCACTGGCAACGGAGAACAACCCCTCCTCGGGCGGAGACGGGAAACCGGGCTTCGAAACGGGGGACGAGTCTCAGTTCGAGTTGACGCACGTCGGGCCCTATGAAATCATCGCGCCCATCGGCAGCGGCGGTATGGGAACCGTGTACAAGGCCATCGACCGCGCCAATGACCGCACCATCGCCATCAAGGTGCTGGATCGGCGCTATGATTTGGACAAGCGAAAGAAGAAGCGAGATTATCTCGGTCGCGAAATCCTTATAGCGGCCGAACTGAACCACCCGACCATCATCAAGATGCACAAGGAAATCGTCATCCAGGAGGACCGGGCCGGCAACAAGCGCCGCTGTCTTCTCATGGAGTACATCGACGGTTATGACTTGAAAAAGCATATTCATGATCGTGACTTGAGCATGGCCCAGATGATCGATCTGTGTATCCGGCTCTGTCAGGGGCTCGATTTCCTCCACCAGAACAATGTCGTTCACCGCGATATCAAACCCGCCAACTTCCTCTTCTCGCGCGATGGAACCCAGGTAAAGATCGTGGACTTCGGTCTCTCCAAGTCCAACGCCAACTGGCGCACACGGTGGATGAAGGAAAGCGGCGGCACGCGCCTCTATATGTCGCCCGAGCAGTTGACCAAGCAGAAACTCGACGCCCGTTCCGATATCTTCTCGTTCGGTATTACCATGTACGAATTGTTTACCGGTCGCCACCCCTGCGATGGCAACGACACCCGGGCGATCCAAAAACAGATCTGCGACCGGAAATACAAGTTCGAGCCGCCATCGACCTATAACAAAGAAGTTTCCCCACTCTTGGACCGTATCATTCTCAAAGCACTTCGTCGCCCACTTGATCGCCGCTATCAATCCGTTACCGAAATGCTGATGGATTTGTCGAGAATGGCCGAGTCCAGAATCTGACCCGCTGGTAGTACCCATGGTATCTCAATATACGCCAAACCGGCCCAGCAAGCCGGGAATGTTCCGCTATTTTCTACGCGCGGGAATTGTCTGCGTGGTTCTCATCGGGGTCTACCAGGCCTATCCCCATGTAAAAGGGCTCTGGCAGGGCTGGGTGCCGGGGGCGGCCCCCAGGGACATTCTCGCCGAGGCGCAACAAAAGCGCGAGGGGGGGGATGTCGCCGCAGCCGCCCTGCTCCTCGATGAAGGGCTGGGCGCCGAGAGCAATCCGGACCGGCGATACGCCTTGCTTCGCATGCGCATCGACCTCGCCCGCGAAGCGGGGGAATGGCCGCTTGCGGGTGAACTGCTGCAAACCGCACTCTCCGACTTCCCCAACAGCCCTGATTATCCCGTGCTCGCCGCGGCCCTCGGCGAATCGCTGGAGCGGCAGGAGCGGATTCAGGAAGCGCGAAAGCAATACGAAGAGATCATCAAGGCGTCCCCCAAGGGCTTGCAGGCGCCCGCCCTGATCGGGCTGGGGCGACTGGCCGAAAAGGAGCAGGAGCTCGTTGTCGCTCGCGACTACTACCGCAGCGCCTTCAACGATGCGCCAATAGACTCCGAAACTTGGATGCGGGCCCTCGAAGAAATGGGGCGTCTTAATATTGCCCTGATCTTCGGCCAACTCGAAACCCCCGAAAGCAAGTACTACATCGTCGAGTCGGGCGACACCATGACCAGCATTGGTATTAAGCTCAACACGACCCAGGGTTTGCTTCTGCGGGCCAATGGAATCGCCGACGCGGGCAATCTCCACCCCGGACAACGCCTGAAGCACACCCCCAAGGACTTCCGCATCATCGTCGAGCGCAGCACCTGCCGACTCTATTTGATGGACAACCAGGGGCCCTTCAAGCTCTATCCCACCGGGCTGGGAATGCCCGGATACGAGACCACTCTGGGCAAATACACTATTGGGAACAAGCAGAAAGATCCCACCTGGTTTCGCCCCAACGGAACGCCCGTGCCACCCAACGACCCCGCCAACGAGCTGGGTACCCGCTGGATGCCCATGGTGCCTGCCGAGGAGGGTTTGCCCACCGACCTGGGGATCCACGGCACGATCGCCCCGGAGACCATCGGCTACTACAAGTCCCATGGTTGCCCGCGCCTTCGCAACGAGGCGGCGGAAGAACTCTTCGACCTCATCGTGCGCTCGACCCCGGTGGAAGTGATCGAGAAGATTGACTGGTCGGTCCACTCAAAAGCCGCTCCGGCCTGAACCCTTCCCTTGACAATAGGGGCGGGGAAAACGATAATTATGCGCGTCGCCATCGATGGTCGTTGCGGGAAGTTCAAATAGCGCCGAGTGAACGTAATGACGGATCGAGTCTCGTCATTCTTGGCCTCCGGTGCAGACTTCCATCACGACCACAGGGCATTTGGGCAGGTTTTATGAATCTCCATCCCCGGCACATCCCGCCAGCATACGGCGATTGCGGGGGCCAGGCTACCCGATAAAAAGAAAGTACTTCCAAAGCGCATATGGAATCTCCGCTACTAGACCGCCTGCTCGTCGTTCACAACGCCTCCTTCTCGACTTTCATTCCGCTCCATGACCACGCCGTTTACCTGACCCTGCTTCAAGAGTCTCTGAATCGTCTGGCGGAAAGTGCGAATGGGCCCGCCGTCGTGGTAGGGGATGAGGCCACCATGGATCTGATTGCCGACACCGGCATGACCATACCCCAGTGGGTCGAAACAGCCACCCTCTCCGCCGCCATTCCGAGCGGGTCGTTTGTTCATGATCGGGCTTCGGCAGTACTGCCGTCGGACCGCCTCTTTGTCTGCATTTCGAATCACATCACCCTGACCTTGCTCGGTTCCAACGTGGGCGAAGGCCGGTTTACCGGGGGCTGGTCGCTGAAGCGCGTCAATGCCGATGCACTCCTTGACTGCCTCGCGGCTATTGGCGGTTGGGACGGCGTTCTTGCCTCGACGGTTGCCGAAATTACGGAACCTACCGACAAGGAAATGTCCGTACTGGCCATGGATTTGATGGCGGCCCACGCTCGTGTGCAGGCCGTGCAGCACGAGAGTATTGCCAAGGATAAGGCGGACCTCTTTTCCGTACTGGCGATACTAAAAGCTATCTCGGCCAAGCGGCGGGCGCACGACATCCTGTTCGTTTTTGTGGAGCATATTTCGAAAGTTGTGCGTTCGGACCGTTGTTCAATCGTCCGTATCTGGGGGGGCGACCCCCACGGCCACGTCATGGCCTCCCACGAGGACGCCTCCGTGGTCGACAAGACCATCGAGCTCTTCAAGTATCCCGAACTGCATCACAGCATGAACACCCACCAGAAGGTACTTGTCAACGACGCCCGCACCTCCCTGGCGTCCGATCCCTTCGTTCAGGAGCTCAAGCAGGCCAATATCAACAGCCTCGTCGTAATACCCATCGTGCTCTTCGACCAGCACGTCGGATCGCTGCTGCTGCGGGCCGCCCGCTTCGAGGGGAACTTCACCGCGCGCGAGGTGAGCTTCTTCGAAATTGTCGCCGAGGCCGCCTCCAATGCCCTCGAGCGCGCCCAGCTCTTCGAAAGTATACAGGTGGCCAATGAGCGTCTCGAACGCCTCGCTATTACCGACGGCCTGACCGGGCTTTACAATCATCGCCATTTTCGGGACCACATGCAGAAAGAATTTGACCGGGCGAGCCGCTATCGACTTCCCCTGGCCTGCATGATATTTGACGTGGATGATTTCAAGAAGCTCAATGACACCTACGGCCACCTTACGGGGGATCTGGTGTTGAAGGAAATCGCGGAGCGCACCCTGAAATGCGTGCGCAAGAGCGATCTCATCGCCCGCTACGGCGGCGAGGAATTCGTCGTCATCATGCCCCAGACCGGCAGGGAAGGCGCGGAAGTCGAAGGCGAGCGCATCCGCGCTATCATCGCAAATTCTCCGTTCCGCGAGGTGCCCGAGGATCGCCGTGTTACGATCAGCGCCGGGGTCAGTGTACTGGAGCATGACGTGATGCTGAATGCGGAGGACCTGCTGCGCGCCGCCGATCAGGCACTCTATCAGGCCAAGCGCAATGGAAAGAATCAAGTGGTGCTCGCACCCGAAAAAGGAAGCAAATGAAAAAAGCAGTCGCGTTTTTTGTCGCCACCGCAGTCCTGGCGGGATGCAGCACCACCAATGCGTTTATCAGTATGAAGCCCGACTATTCGGCACTGCCCGCTGATGACCTGAAGACGGTGGCCGTGGTCATCGAGGAGATCGTGGCGGAAGGCCGGGAAGACTTCACGCTGGATGTCATCGGTGGGGTCGTGGTGGATACGCCGGAGATCAGACAGGCGGTGCGCACCCGCGCGATCCGCCATGCGCTCGTGACCGAGTTTCTCGACGGTGGCTTCGGTATCGAAGAAAGCAATGGACTGCTTGCGGTGCAGCGCAGCAGCGCCTACAAGAAGGCGACCACCAGCGGACAGCGTGATCGAGAGGCCCTCGTGGTCATGAGCGAAAATAACAATCGCTGGACCATTTACGAAGGCTTGCTTAAGGCCAACAACTGGCCACCCGCATCCCTCTCCGCCATCCAGGAAACGTTCTTTCAGGCGCGCGTGCCCCTCATGAAGACTGGGCAGCAACACGCGTCCGAAACAGAAGCCCCCTGAATCCGGGGTATTGCCGAGCGAACCCGTGACGCCACGGTGTATCCAATGCCAATCTTGCCCTCCGCACCCTGCGGAGGGCTTTTTTCAGCCCTTGAGGCCGACAAGATGCTTCAGCACCTGTTCCGCGTGACCCTCGGCCTTCACCTTGGGCCAGGCATGGACCAGGGAGCCGTCCGGCCCGATGAGGAATGTGGAGCGCTGTATGCCCTCGAAGGTTTTCCCATACATGCTCTTTTCGACCCACACGCCGAAGGCCTCCGCCAACTCGTGGCGCTCGTCGGCCAGTAGCGTGAAGTTAAGTTCAAAGCGCTCGATAAACTTACAGTGCGTGGCGGGCGAGTCGGGGCTCACGCCCAGTATCACCGCATTCGCGGCTTGAAAATCTTCCATGGAATCCCGAAATTCACGGGCTTCCACCGTGCATCCGGGCGTGTTATCCTTCGGATAGAAGTACAACACAACATATTTTCCCTTGAACTGGCTCAGGCGCACTTTTTCGCCCGAGTGGCTGATGGCGGTGAAAGCGGGGGCCTTGGCGCCGATCGCGGGAATGTTGGATTCTGAGGTGGACATGTCCTGGGTACTCCTTCGTATGGCACTACGGATGTCCGGGGCCGATTGCCATGGGACCCCAGGCCGGTCAAGTTGCCCCGTGGCTGGTGTGGGGCGCTGCCAGCGTCCAAACCACGCTTAGGGGCGTACCGCGCTCCCGACGCGGCATGCGCCGTCATGGGAGCAAAGAGGCTTGCTTCGATCTCGCCCATGACGTATTATGACTATAGCGAAACGCTCGATTGAAACTCCAGAAGGATTCACATTGGTGAAAACTCCCAATATAGAAGAAGCACTGCTCAATATCCGGGAACTCCCAACCCTGCCGGCGGTACTGGGCAAGATTCTCAGCACCGCGGCGGACCCCGACGCGTCCGCCATCGACCTCGGTCGTCTGATTGCCGCCGATCAGAGTCTGTCGGCAACCCTGCTGAAGCTCGTGAACTCATCGTACTACGGTTTCTACCGGCAGATTAAGACCGTCACCCAGGCCATCGTCGTCCTCGGCTTCCTGGAGGTGCGCAATCTAACCCTGACGGCCACCGCGTTTCAGGCCTTCGACTCGGTCCCCTCCAAATACGACCGTCCACAGTTGTGGCGCCATTCGCTCGCCGTTGCCATCGCGGCGGACCGAATCGCAAAGCTGCTGAAACGAAACACGGAAGGCTGCTTTGAATCCGGTCTCCTTCACGATATCGGGAAGGTCGTCCTGGATTGGCTTTACCCCGAATTCTTCCGCGATGCCGTCGCCGACGCCAACGCGAAGCCCTGCTCTATCGCCGACGCGGAACTCGCCATTTTCGGCATGAACCACGCCACCGTGGGCGGTCGACTGGGTGAATATTGGAACCTTCCAGAAAGCGTTGTGGAGACAATTAAGTATCACCACGATCCCGCGGCCGCCACGATCGACCCGGAGCAGGTCTATATCATCGCCGCGGCCAACATTCTTACCTATAAGGCGGGGCTTGGTGAAGCGAGCAGCGGGTGTGCGCCGGAGCTGTCTCCCGAAATCATGGCGCGTCTGGGGCTGACGGAAGCTCATTGCGCAACCGTCGTGGCCGAGCTCGTTGAAAACGCGGCCAAGATCGAGCAGATGGTCGGCAGCCTGACCGGGCGCGCCGCCTGATCAGGGTTTCGCTTGTGCGTCGAGTTGGGTGCCTACGGCCGCGCTGAGGCGCTCAAGCACGTCCAGCGGCGTGTCGGCTTGAGCGCGGTGCGCCTCGATCACTTCGAGCAGAACGCGGACAAGAGCGGGTCTCCATCGTTCCGCCGGTCGATTCAATTCCTCGCGGAGGTGAAGCGCGTCGTCCAGTAGCTGGCGTCGCGCCACCCCTTCCAGGGGGAGAAAATCGCATTCCTCGATCAGTCGCTCCACCAGCGCCGGTATCTCCGTCTCGGGTCCACCGTGCAGCGGGGGAAACTGCAGGTTGAAGGCGAAGCGGTGCTCCACCAGATCGATACCCGCTGCCGTAATGCGCACCGCCGAGAACATGGGGGGCGTGTACCCCATCATCATTTCCACCAGCTTCCGGTCCGCAAGATAGTGCATGTTCGGCACGATGTTGTGGCGGTCAAGGGGAGGATGGGCAAAAAACAGCTCCGGTTCGACCATGCGGAGCGGGTCGTCCAGATAAGACTGGTAGAGGAGTTCCAGGATCATTCGCCGTAGGGCCTTGTGGTCTTCAATGCGCATGGCGCGAGTATAGCAACCCGGCCCCGTCCCGTCGCAAGCTGCGATTCCGCAGGCAGGCAAATTCGCATTCGTAAATGCGTTTGTTTTTTTGGGTCTTCGTCAGAATCTGTGGGTGCCCTATCGGAAATTTGAAACAGGTCGGGGCCCCGATGCAGCTACGTGCCTTTAAAAAGGGCACTCTGGCGTCATGAATCTGAATACCGCCGCCGTACCCTGCAACGGGTGAGGCA
>JBHEKR010000323.1:0-3955 GCA_041859365.1 Candidatus Hydrogenedentales bacterium | reverse complement strand
CGACCGCCGGCAGGTGGCCGAGCAGTGGTTTCAGGAAAGCTGGCCGACATTCGTATGGCATGAAACGACTTCCCGCACGTTGCCTCATGCTCGGAAACTTGCATTAACTTGGAGCGACAACGAACGCTGGTCGGTCCGTTTGGATCAGGGCTTTGGCTATTGGGGGACGGCGTTCGGAACGCGGCCTGGCTTTCCCTTCGACAATGATGTGGCACGACAGGTCGGAAAATTGCGGGGAGCCAATCTCATCATCGAACCGCTGAACCCGAACTACCCAACTTACTGGTACTGTGGCTGAGAAACGCGCCCGATCTAAACTCGATCCCAAAATGGATATGGGCGACCGAGCGATTAAAACCGACCGCCCCAATACCGGCCCTAAAAACCGCACGGTGTGGCTGCTCAGATGTGCTCATCGTCATAGCTTCTTATCGGCCTTCCCCCCTGTACATGTGATGGAGATTTCTCTATCGGCATCAAGCGGTTCGCCATAGCCGAAAAATCTATCGTGGAGTTGAACTTTGGAATCAAGGCGTTCGGCTGTGTAATTCTTCTCGAATGACTCGCCTCAACGTATCTTCCAAGCAGTCTTGCTGGATAGCTCGTTTCAAAGCCTCATTAAGGAGCGTCTGATAACCGCGCCCACCAGCACGTTTCTTGAAATGCTCAATGATTTCGCGGTCAAGATAAATATTGACGCGCTGTTTCAAAGGCAATACCCGCCCTTCTTTTCGCTGCCGCAAAATCAGCTTGCCGTTATCAATATCGGCTTGTGTGATCGGTGGGCTATCGCCCAAGGTTTCGGAAATAGATTTCTTGCTCATTTCGTTTCGCTATTTTTTCAATCATATCCTGTTTACCGCCCCAACACCGGCGCTAAAAACCGCCCGGTATGGCTGCTCGGATGCGCCGCCACCTGTTCCGGCGTGCCGACCGCCACCACTTCCCCGCCACCGCCGCCGCCTTCCGGCCCCAAGTCAATGATCCAGTCGGCGGTCTTGATCACGTCCAGATTGTGCTCGATGACGACCATCGTGTTGCCCTGATCCCGCAGTTCGTGCAGCACCTTGAGCAACTGCTCGATGTCGTGGAAGTGCAGGCCGGTGGTCGGTTCGTCGAGGATGTACAAGGTCTGGCCGGTGTCGCGCTTGGACAACTCGCGGGCCAGCTTCACCCGCTGCGCTTCGCCGCCAGATAGCGTCGTCGCGTTCTGGCCGAGCTTGATGTAGCTCAGTCCCACGTCGGCCAGGGTTTGCAGCTTGCGCGCTATTGCCGGCACCGCCTGATAAAACGTCAGCGCATCCTCGACGGTCATGTCCAGCACCTCGTGGATATTGCGGCGCTTGTATGTGAAATCAGGTACTGACGGTGGTGCTAAAATGGCTGGGTAATCGAAACTCGGCTCAAGCAACGCCCCGGCAGGGTAAGACCTTCGCCGCTCACATCGGAGGCGCTCCCGCACCGTGGTGACACGTCCCTCCCGAACGCCCCGAAAGCCACCCGACCGCTCGGACGACTTTGATTCACCGTGGAAGACCTTGCTGGAACGCTACTTTCCCGCGTTTATGGCCTGGTTCTTTCCACCCATCGCTGCCGAGATCGCCTGGGAACGCGACTACGTGTTCCTGGACAAGGAGTTGCAGAAGATCAGCCGCCGCGCCAAGGGAAAGCGCCGCTATGCCGACAAACTGGTCAAAGTCTGGCAGCGCGATGGTCAGGAAATGTGGGTGCTGGTGCATGTCGAAATCCAGGCCGGACATGAAACCGACTTTGCCGAGCGGATGTTCATCTACTACTACCGGCTGTTTGACCGGTACCGTCTACCGTTGACCAGTCTGGTGGTGTTGGCCGACGACCGGCCCAAGTGGCGGCCCGATCATTACGAACGTCGGTTGTGGGGGTGTGAGCTAACACTGCGGTTTCCGGTGGTCAAACTGCTGGACTATCAAGGCTGGTTGACGGAACTGGAGGCCGACCCCAATCCCTTTGCTCTGGCGACGGCGGCGCATCTGCTGGCGCAGGCGACCCGGCAGGACCTGCAACAGCGGCTGGCCGGCAAACTGGCCCTGACCCGACGACTCTACCAGCGGGGTTGGACCAAACAGGAAGTTCTGGACCTTTACGAGTTCATCGACTGGCTGCTGGCCCTGCCGGAGGCTCTGGAAAACGCTTTTCTCGATGAGATTCATGGATTGGAGGAGAGTACGAACATGCGGTACATCAGCAGCGCCGAACGCATCGGCATGAGACGCGGCCACGAACAAGGCATGCAACAAGGCATCGCCCTGACGTTACGCTGGCAATTGCACCAACGTTTTGGCAACCCACCGCCTTGGGTGGAAACCAGATTGCAAGAAGGAACCCCACTAGAATTTGAACGATGGGCCAAGCGGTTGCTGGACGCCGATACCCTGGAAGCCGTGTTCAGGGAATAGGCTCATGCGGTACATCAGCAGCGCCGAACGCATCGGTCTTCGCCAGCTACAATGTATTGATAACGATTCATAATACCCAACACAGAGCGCTTTCGCGGTAGCGCACCATGAATTTCATTATCGCCAGCACCTTCGTCGACAGCCTGGCCCGTCTCGCGACGCCAGCGCAGACCCTGGTCAAACAGGCGGCGTTCGAGTTACAGCTCGCGCCAGCGCACCCCAGCTTTCAGTTGCATCGTCTGGAACGCGCCATCGATCAAAATTTCTGGTCGGCGCGGGTCAACCTCGACTTGCGCATCATCCTCTACCGCGACGCCGATGACCTGGTGCTGTGCTATGCCGCGCCGCACGAAGAGGCGTACCGCTGGGGCCGGAAGCGGCGCTTTGAAGTCCATCCGCGGACTCGCGCCGCGCAGGTCGTTGAAATTCAGGAGCGGGTGGAAGAAGTCGTCAAATACGTGCCGCGCGAGAAACCGTTGCTATTTGGCCATTACGACCGCGACTACCTGCTCGCGCTGGGCGTGCCGGAGGAATGGCTGGACGCGGTGCGCCATGTCAGCGAGGACGAGCTTGACGAGTTGTTGGCGCGGTTGCCCCAGGAAGCGGCGGAGCGCCTGCTCAAACTCGCCTGCGGCGAGCCGGTGCCGCGTCCCGTGACGGTCGCCGAGACGCCCTTCGCTCATCCCGACGCCCAGCGTCGTTTTCGGGTCATCGACAACCAACAGGAACTGCGCCAGGCGCTGGACTATCCCTGGGAGCGCTGGATCGTCTTTCTGCATCCGACCCAGCGCGGCGTGGTCGAACGACGCTACGGCGGACCGGCGCGGGTATCGGGAGCTGCCGGCACCGGTAAATCGGTGGTCGCCCTGCATCGAGCCGCAGCACTGGCCCGTTCCGCGCCCGAGGGGCGGGTGTTGTTGACCACCTTTTCCAAGACGCTCGCCGCGCGCCTGAGCCAGAACGCCGATGTGCTGCTCGGTTCCGATGCCCCGGAAAAAGCCCGGATCGACATCGTTCACCTCCACAAGCTGGCGCGGGATACGTGGGTCAACACGCTCAAGCGCAAGTTTGCCTTCATCAAGTCCCAGCGGTTCAACGAATTGCTGCAAGCCGTTATCACCAAGACCGGTGTAGCCGAATATCCCTCCGCGTTTCTTAGAGCGGAATGGGAAGCTATCGTCAATTTTTGGGGCATCGATCAGGAGGATGCGTATCTTCGCGCCTCCCGCAAAGGGCGCGGCACGCGCCTGACCGCCCGGCAACGGCAGGTAGTCTGGAAGGTATTTGCGGAGTTGTTGGCCGTGCTGGAAGAGAAGCATTACATGACCTGGGATCGCTTGTGCTTCCGCCTGGCCGCCGAACTCGCCGACCAGCCGCCGCCCTACCGGCATGTCATCGCCGACGAGGCGCAGGACTTCGGTCCCGCCGAATTCCGCCTGTTACGCGCGCTGGTCGCGCCCGGCAACAACGATCTTTTCTTGTGCGGTGACGCCGGCCAGCGGATTTACCAACCTCGGTTT
>JBHEKR010000232.1:0-16439 GCA_041859365.1 Candidatus Hydrogenedentales bacterium | reverse complement strand
ATGGAAGAACGGTCCAGCGGAGCGCTGAAGCGGAAGATGGTCTCCCGGGTGAGCGAGACCCCCGTCTCCCCGCTCGCGGGCGAGGTGGACTCGATGGCGGTGATGCCGGGAACGGCATCGTCCACATAGGTGAAGCCGCCGAGCACGTCACCGGGCGCGCTCGCACACAGGTTCAGCACGCGTACATTGACCGCGCCAGCAGCCCGCGCAGGGGTGATGCAGGTCAGGGTGAATGCGCCGTCTGCGCCCCCGCTTACCAGGGTGACTTCCGTTGCCTGCATGCCGCCAAAGGTTATCTGAGTGGTACCTTCAAGGCAGCCGGTTCCGGTGATGGTGACCAAATCTCCGCCCGCGATGGAGCCCTGCGCGGGCACAATGGAATCAATAACAATGGGTGGCCCTTCACCTTCACCCTCGCCTTCGCCCTCTCCTTCACCTTCGCCACCGGGGTCGGGACCGAGCGATACCGTAATCGACACCGAGGAATCCGGCGGAACCTGCGAAGCGGCGGCGGGGTTCTGATCGATAATCAGGCCCACGGCCACTTCGCTGAAGGCCTCGCTCACCGCGCCCAACGTGAGTCCGGCGGCGGCCAGGGCCGTCTCCGCCTCGGCCTGCGTAAGCCCTTGTAAATCCGGGACCGTAACTCCCGTGCCCGTGTCGGGCCCGAGTGAAACCGTGAGGTCAACGGGCGAGCCCGTAGCAACCACGGTGGCCGCTGCCGGATGCTGGGCCATGACCAATCCCAGGGCTACGGTTTCGCTGAAGGCCTCACTGGTGGTGCCAAGGGTCAGGCCCGCCGCCGTCAGGGCCGCTTCGGCTTCGCTGGGCGTGAGACCGAGAAGATCCGGGACGGCGACGGTGGAGCCGGTGTCGGGCCCGAGGGAGAGGGTAATCGCGACGGCTGATCCCGGCGTCACAGCCGCCTCGGCTGCGGGATCCTGGGCCATCACCAGCCCGGCGGCCACGGTTTCGCTGAAGGCTTCGCTCACCGTACCCAGCGTCAGACCGGCTCCCGTGAGCGCCGTTTCCGCCTCGGCACGGGTCAGCCCCGCGAGATTGGGCACGGCGACGGTGGGATTGGGATCTGGCCCGAGGGAAACGGTGATCGCGACGGAGGAGCCCCGCTCGACACTGGCCCCGGAAGCGGGACTCTGGGAGATGATCAGGTTGATGGCAACCGTTTCGCTGAAGGCCTCGGAGACCGTGCCCAATTCAAGGCCGACCCCTTCCAATGCAGCTTCCGCCGCCGCCTGGGTCAGGCCGCGCACATCGGGCACCGCGACCTCGCGCGGCGGACAGCCTGCGAGTAGCGCCAAGGATCCGACCAGGAAAAAGGCTTGGATAACTGCTGCGGTGAACTTCATTCAGGACTCCCTCTCACAAAGCTGAGATAGCTGCTTCCCTTCGCACGCACGGCGGCATTCAGCGACGTATTGCGGCAAACGAATCAGGGACCGGAGAAGCGAGACGCACGATTGCCCAATGCTTCAGCACGCCCGATTGCGCGCCTGCGGTAAGCAATTATCTGGCCAAAAGATCGGATGCGCCCGCCGACCACCTTGCGGGAGGGACACAGACCAAGGGTGAGGGGGGAGAGGATCCAGCCGCAGCGCGTGCCTAACCCCTTACGACACGCCATATTCCGCGATGCGGCGGTAGAGCGTGGCGCGGTTCATTTGGAGAGTTCGGGCGGCCTCTGCGATGTTGCCGTTGCAGGCCTGGAGGACCTGCAGGATGTGATCCCGCTCAATTTCGGCCAGTGATCGCAGGGTGGAAGTGTTGCAGTTGTCGCGCGGTTGTACATCGCTGGTGTGCGATATTGCGATGGCGACCGGTTCGAGGGGGAAGTCTTCGACGGTCAATTCCGGCCCCTGGGCGAAGACGATGGCGCGGTCCACGAGGGCCTTGAGTTCGCGGACGTTGCCGGGCCAATCGTGCTGCTGGAGGTGGGGGAATGCATCCGGGTGGACGCCGGAGATCGGCGTGGGGCCGTGGCTGCAACTGACCTGGATGAAGTGATCGACAAGCCGGGGGATATCGTCCAGGCGGTCGTGCAGGGGCGGCATGGCGATGGTTATCCCGTTGAGCCGGTGGAGGAGGTCGAGTCGGAAGTCGCCGTTGTTGAGGGGCTTGTTCGTGGCGGATACGATCCGCACATCGACTTGGATGGGCGCGCCACCGCCGACGCGACGGAACGCATTGGTTTCGATGGCGCGAAGGATACGCGCCTGGTTGTCCTTGGAGAGATCGCCTACTTCGTCGAGAAAGAGGGTGCCGCCATGGGCCTCCTCGAAATAGCCAATGCGTTTCGCGGTGGCCCCGGTGAAGGCACCGACCTCATGGCCGAAAAACTCGCTCTCAAAGAGGTGATCCGGAATCGCGGCGCAGTTTACGACGACGTAAGGTCCTTCGCGGCGTGGACTTGCGTCGTGAAGCATCCGGGCCGCAATCTCTTTGCCCGTCCCCGTCTCACCCAGCAGAAGGACGGGCAGCGCGCTCGCCCCCGCGCGGGCAAGGTTGGTCCGTGCCGCTGCAATCGGTGCGCTCTCACCCAGGAGTTGCGATCCGAAGTCCGCGCGCGCCAACAGGAAACGGTTGTCGCGGCGCAACTGCTCCGCATGGCGCACCGCCCGGACATGGGGCGCAACAATGGAAGCGATGCCCAGGGCATAGTGCAGGTCATCCTCCGCGTAAATTCGACCGGGCATGCGTCCGCATAGTGCAAATCCGCCCAGGGCCTGGTCGGCATGGACCAGCGGTGCGGCGAGAAAGGTCTGGTGAATCTTGAGGTCCCCAACGCGTGCCACGGACGGTGTGACTACCCCTTCACGGGAATTGAGTGCGCGGTTCAGCAGATCTATCGGGGCGCTGTCCTTTGAGTTGGCCCCACCGGTGGATTCGAATAGTAAGGGCTGATCATCCGCATAACGCCAGGCGATCCACAGGCTATGGGGCTCAAATTTCTCGCGCAAGGTCAGTTCGAGGAGGTCGGTCAACTCGCGGACGGACTCCACGGAACCCAAGGCCCGCCCAAGTTGAAACAGGTTGTGGAGCTCGTGGACCGTGCGGTGTGTGGCAATCTCGCACTCGTTGGAGCCCGGCAGGCTCATATAGGATTCGAGCCGCGCCGATAAGGTGATCGGGGTGGCTTTTGGATCGAGCGAATGCGGCGGGTCGAGTAGCTCGGGACTGTCGGATACGAGGAAGATAGTGGTGCCCGCACCCAGCGTGTCGCCGGGGGCCAGCTTCCCCCGCAGGCTCGGCTTCCCATTCAACAGGGTCGCATTGCTCGACCCGAGGTCCTCAAAATACGCCGCGTCGCCATCCAGCCACACCTTGGCGTGTCGCCGGGAAAGCTCTGAATCGAATACCCGGATGTCACATTCGTGACCGCGCCCGATGACCAGGGGCTTCGTGCCCAATTTCCAACGGAAACCATTGGCGGACAAATTTCGAAGTAAGATATACACCGAGGAATAATCTCCCACTTTCTGCCGCTCCCCTAATAGATATAACGCGTGCGCGGGTAAGAATTCAATCCGGGTTGATGCGGAATTGCGTCCCGGTGTTGTACTCCAGATCATCGCGACTCTCTCATCAACTGTACTTGGTCCGCAACTTTACTCTATAGTTCCCAAGGCGGGTGCAACGTGGCAGCCGGGGACATTTTGGGAAATTATGCCGTGGGTTGAGGGTGATGTGGTGGACTTTTTCGTTCTTGAGTCCGACAAATACAAGATTGAGAGGGAGCTGGGTCGCGGCGGGATGGGGGTCGTCTATCTCGCCCAGGACCTGCGCCTGAGTCGGACCGTCGCTCTGAAGGTGCTCAATGAGCACCTCAATCGGGACAAATCATTCGTCGCGCGTTTCCACAGGGAAGCGAGCCTGATTTCGACGCTGTACCACCCGAACGTCGTCGTGGTTCATGGCTTGGAAAAGATAGGCGAGACCTATGTGATCGAGATGGAGTATGTCGACGGTCTCTCCATTGATCGATTCGGCCGCTCCGCGCAGATCGCTCCGCCCGTCGTGGCGCGAATCGGGGCCGATATTCTGGAGGGCCTTGCCGCGTGTCACGCCGTCGGGATTATTCATCGTGATATCAAGCCAGCCAATATTCTACTTAATCAAGTCGGCACGGCAAAGATAGTGGATTTCGGACTTGCCACGGCCTATGCCGGCCACGTGCGGGCCACGGTGGCGAGCAAGGTTTCGAGTGGCTTCTTCATGGGCACCCCGAGTTATGCGCCCCCCGCCGCGTGGGAAGGCGCGGATCCGTCGCCCGGGTGGGACCTGTACTCGGTTGGCGTGATCCTGTTTGAGCTGCTTACCGGCAAGTCGGCCTTTCCCGGCGAAACGCCCATGGCCATTATGCGCCAGCACATCACGGCACCATTGCCGGCCCTCGCTGGGGTGAATCCAGGGGTCTCCGCTGAACTGGCCAGGATAGTCGACCGATTGGTGGACGGAAGCCAGACGGAAACGCTGCCGGTGGCGAATGAAATACTGCAAACCATCAAGCGCACACCGGAGTTTCAGAAAGTGCGTGAAGGCGAGGCCGCGCGCACGGTTACCGTAGCCATCAGACGCCAACGCCGCTCTGCGGCCCTCAAGCCCTGGTGGCCGCGCCTCAAGCGCGCGGCTTCGGTGTTCACCGTCCTACTGGTTGGGGCAGGAGCGAGTTACTGGGTTTTCTCGATGCCGTTCGGGCGCGATGAGGGCGGGACACCGGTAAAGCCCGTCAATTCGGTACCTAAAAACGGCCCCACATTTCTACGGCCGGTCGTAGCGGGGGAGTTATCTTCGGATGATGCGCTCTGGCGAGCAATGCGCGACAAAGGAAGTGGGGGAATACACATCATCGGGATGGGTGAGCAAGAACTTGTCACATTCAACCTTACGCCCGGCGCGGAGTCTGGACAATACGTGATCCAGGGATTCTGGGGCGAATACACGACACCGCTCAACGGCAGCGTGCGGTATGGGGAGCTTAGCGGGTCGGCAATCACGCTTCCAGAGAGCGACAGTCTCTCCTTTGCTTTCGAACGCAGAAACGTCCGCGATGGCGCGACCCAGACGAGCCACGTGATTGCGGCTCCCTCGGCTTCGAACATCGACCAGGAGGAATTCGTGGAGCGTCTGGAGGCGAACCGAACGGTTCAAAGCCTGCTCTATCACGAGCTCCTGGTGCGCGGACTGCCGTGGACGGCGGAAATCGAGCAATTAATGCCCGGTATAGCTTCAGGCCGGATCGCGGCAGGGCCGATCGATGGGACTATCTCGATCGACGGCGCGTTGAATGATGCCGCATGGGCCACCGAGGGCGATTCACCAGCATCCCCCGTGCTTGCGCGGTGGTCGGTCGATGCCGTCGTAATCGCGATGAGGGCGAAGGCTCCAAACGCTGACGGGAGATTGGAGATTGCCCTCGCCATGTCCACGCCAACGCTGCAACAGGAGCCAGAGTATGTGGTTGTTTCACGCTTGCCGGATGGATCAATTACGGCATTACATCGGCAAGGAGACCGCGAAGCGCCATGGGCATGTGATTGGGAGATCGCTGCGGTGCGTAACGGTGAAGAATGGACCACCGAAATCCGCATTCCTCTGGCCAACCTTGCGCCGGAGGCCACGCCGCAACCGGCCCGCCCATGGCGAATCAACGCACGCCTGGTTCAGGTGGATTCAGGGGAAACCTCTACATTTTGGGGATACAACGAGCTGGGCACCGTCGATCACGGATTGATGCTGGACTTTGAGAACTTGACGCCATGAGACGAACACAACCTATCGCAGGGATCTGGATTGCGTTAGCATTCTTCAGCGGGTTGCCATCCATCGCAGCGCCGGCTTACACGCCACCCTCTTCGGAACCAGAGGACTTGCATGTCCTTGGCGCGCACGTCTACTTCTCCGCCGATGACGGCGTACACGGGCGGGAACTGTGGCGCTGCGATATTGAGGGCAAAGCGGAGTTAGTGGCAGACATCACCCCCGGACGCAAGGGTTCGACCATTAGCAAGTTCGCGGCCTTTCGGGAGGTTCTGCTATTTCGCGTCGATCCCGAGGAAACCGGCAGCGAACTCTGGCGGACGGACGGCACGGGCGAGGGCACCTATCGGATCAAGCAATTCAACAAGGACCTTAACGAAGCTTTCGATGGACTTTGCGGCATATGGGACGATGGGGTCGCATTCATTCGGGTCAACACGGGAAGCGCCGCCCTGTGGAAAACCGACGGGACGGAGACCGGCACCGTACCCCTTCCAATGACTACCGACGGAGGTGCAACGGTCGCCTTCCGGAATTTCGGCATTATCAACAACGGGTTCTTCTATTTCGCTGGCGACCATCCCGTGCGCGGCCCCATACTTGCCCGGTGCAACCAAGACGGCAAGGTGGTTATCGAGGTGGAGCAATTGAATACCCATGCTAAGGAAATCCTTGCGATGGATAGTCACAGGCTCCTGTTCCGAAGCGCCAACAGAGTTGATGGCGAGGAGCTTTTCATATCCGGCGGAACCGCTGAGGTGACGTTTTTACTTTGCGACATTTCGCCCGGTCCCAGGGATGGGGATCCGAAGGGGTTTACGGTTCTCGCCAATCCGGGAGAGGATCCGCTCGTCTTTTTCAGTGCCAATAACGACATCAATGGCTACGAGCCCTGGGTGACGAACGGTGTTGCGTTACCGGACGTCACGCGGATGGTGTTCGATGTGAATCCTGGCGCAGTGGACTCGACGCCCGAGGGCTTTGTGGCATTGGGTGATCGCGTATTCTTTACGGCGACCGGCGCCGAATCGGGCAAGGAGTTGTGGACCATCGGGCGGCCCTACACTTCAGCAGCGCTCGTGTCGGACATTCTACCGGGACCGGAGAGTGGCGCGCCATACGCCCTTTGTGCGCATTCGGCGCAGGGCCTCTATTTCAGCGCACTGGATGATCAGATCGGCGAGGAACTTTTTCTTGCCGCGCCCGATGGAGCGGGACTGAAACAGACCTACGACATCTACCCCGGGCCGGAAAGTTCGTTTCCCTACCATACGGTGCTCCTCGGGGAAAGTATTGTGTTTGCGGCGACGGACCCGCTCCACGGGCGCGAACTCTGGTGCGTAGGAAATGACGGCAAGGCGCGGTTACTCGCGGACCTTCATTCCGATGGAAGTGTCAACCCATCCTCGGCGCCGCAGCGCTTAACGCCCAGTAGCATGGGACTGTTCTTCGTGGCCAACGACCTTGAGCACGGAGCCGAACTGTGGATTAGCGACGGCAGCGAAAGCGGAACCCAACTTGTTCGCGACATCTTTCCAGGTCCTACCGGCAGTTCACCAGCGGATCTGACCGTAGTAGGGGCTCTCCTCTATTTCGCGGCGGAAAGTGGCCCCACCGGGGCCCGTCTCTGGCGTAGCGATGGCACGAAGGAGGGGACGGTACTGGCGAGTGAGCAACCATCAAATCCCCACCGACTTACGTTGGTGGATGGCCGGTTGTTCTTCTGCGCGGAGCTCGAAGGTACGGGTATTGAGCTATGGGTGATGGAAGCCGACGGCAGCGTCCACGTCGTGAAAGACATCGCAGCCGGAGCGCTTTCCAGCACGCCCCGCGATCTGGTCGGATACGAGGGACTTCTCTACTTTCGCGCCGATGACGGTATTCATGGCGAGGAACTTTGGCGGAGCGACGGGACGGAAACCGGAACCCACATGGTCCGCGATATTGTATCCGTTCCGCAGGAAGCGCTGGCCGTTCAGTCCATGGTGGCCGGGCCTGATGGACTGTACCTGTCCGCCGATTTACCCGCGACTGGAACGGAACTGTGGCGCTTTCGCACAGCCGAAGGAAAGCCCATGGCGGTGAGGGACATCGCCATTCCGTCGGCTGGACCCATGTCCGTTCGAGATGAGGCTGTCGACTGAAGTCCCGGGTTGCTCACAAAGAGTATGGAGAACGACAGCGCCAAGTTTGATTTGAAAGAGACTTGATGCGCCGCTGTCACCAACACATACCCGTGCATTCAGTGGGGTGTGCGGGTTCTTGAGTAGAGATTCGTCGGGTTCTGTATGCGAAAGATTCATCCATCCGTACACTCTTCGCCCAGGGAGGGGGCGGCATCCGTTTGGGCAAATGTCGGATCTGCATGTCGCGGCACTGGGAGCCTTGCCTGATGAACGTCACTGAACCGGAGTCCCCGAATTCCTTCCTGTCCCTTGTGGTCCGCATTTCTGCCCTCGGCTATCTGGCCGCCGTTCTCATTTCCTTTCGGCTCTGGTTCAATATCGGACGAGATTTTCCGGCCTTCCCGGCCGTCAAGTTTCTGGTGCCGGACTCGGTATTGTTCGCGGACAGCAGAATATCCATCTGCTTGTTGCCCGTTCTGCTCGCTTGCGCCCTCCTTAGTCTGGCTTTTCGCCCCGTTTCGCTTGCCTGGCTCACGGTCGCCATCGCGGCCACGGTGGCGCTCGTCGCTGCCGATGTGCACCGGCTCCAGCCCTGGGTCTATCAATACACGCTGACGTTCTTCCTGGCCGCGTTGTGCCTCGGTCGACGGAATTTCTCCTTCCGTTTGGCATTCCTTCTCGTCCTCTTCGGCACCTATTTCTGGAGTGGCCTGCATAAGGTCAATCCAGGATTCCATTCATCGCTGGTGCCCTATCTCGCGCGGCCGCTTCTGTTTACCCCCACACCACCCATCTGGCTGAACGAGGTCGGCTTTGCCATGCCCTTCGTGGAGGCATCCATCGCCATGGGCCTGCTCTTTTCATCGCTTCGGCCATTCGCCGCCCTGGGCCTCATCTTCATGCACCTGTTGATTCTGCTCGTGATGGGCCCGCTGGGTCATGCCGCGAATTTCGTCGTCTGGCCGTGGAATGTTGCCATGATCGCCATACTCCTGTTCGTGGCCATCGACGCGAAAGCTCCTGGCATCCTGAGCGCAAAACGACTCACGCCACTCGCTCTGAGCGTCGTGTCGCTCTTCGTGGTGCTTCCGCCCCTCAACCTCGTGGGCTGGTGGCCGTCCTACCTTTCCATGAAGCTTTACGCAGGCAATCAGACCCAGGTCTGGATCATGATGGATCACGGTCAATGCGAGGCCCTGCCACCCTACCTGCAGAAGTCCATCTTCCATGAGGGCGAGCGGTGTACCCTCGCCGTATCGAGCTGGTCCGACGCCGCCATCAATGTTCCCGCCTTCCCGGAGGTGGACGCACTGATTCATGCCGCCCATCATTTCAACGCGACCTACCTCAACCATCGCGGTGAGGTCTGGCTGGTCCCCAGGCGGCACCCGCGCGACTCGGGCTATTTCAGCTTCCCCGGGGAGATCATCTCGATGACCCCGCCGACATCAATCCCGCTGTTCGTCCAACAGGGAAGGGGTCAGCCACTGCGATAGAGGGGTCTAGGTCGTGTTTGTGCACGCGAGTGGCAGCAACATAAAAAGGCAGGGAGGCCCGGTGGTGCAATCGAACCCTTAAAAAAAATCCCTGCCGCAATCAACAACTACTATTCGTCGTCATCCTCCGAGCGCTGGTTGGCGCGGAAGATCCAGGTGTGGGCCAGGTCGGCTATCTTGGCGACCAGAGGCAGTTCGTCGCGCCCGAAGGAGTCGGAGGTCTTCCACTCGTCTTCGTCCTTGTAGAGGCGCGTGATCCGGACGCTGTAACGCGTCCCGTTTTTGGATTCGTTCTGCCAGATGGCGGCCTTGATGGTGCCCAGGCGGAGTTCTTCCACGGGCTTGTTCGCCGTCGTCTTCTTGTTGCTGCTGGCCATGACGGCCTCCTTTCGTTGAGGGGTGGTTATGCGGCGAGGGCCAGGAGGCCCGCCGCTTTGGTGTCCAATTCGATGCGGTCTCCCGCATTGGGCAGTTTGCCCGCCATCCGGGTGAGGGCGTCCACCAGCGCGAAGATGGTGAAGCAGCCCTGGGCCTTGGCCATCTCCGTGGCCTCGTGGGCGAGGTTCCGGGGAATGCCGTTCCTTGTCAGGGCCTTGAGCACCTCCTCGGCATCCGCACCGAGACGTTCCTGCATGGCCTTGCGAATCACTTTGGCAAAGCCGTCGCGCCGTTCGTCCCGCTTCCACACGAGGTTATCAATGATCCGCCGGATCTCGTCCAGCGACTCATGCACCCGCGCCGTGTGGTTGCGCGTGAACTCCACGACCTCGACGGCGTCCCAGACGATATGGTTCCGGCAAATGGCCTGAAACCAGAAGGTCTGAACGCCCACAGAGCGCTTGCCCACTTCCGAGTTCCACAGGAAAAAGCCGGGAGCAAAAGGCTCGCCGTCGATCTCCGTCCAGCCCGTCGGATCGATCAGGAAGCAGAACATGTCCTGCTCCCCGCAATAGAGCCCCGTCGCGCCCGTGACCGCCGCTTGCGGTGGCGCGAAGTCGCCCGCCACGTCCAGCACCGCACCGAGCAAATCGGCGTTGTGCAGGCGGGTGTACGTTGCGCCATGGATCGAACGGATACCGTCCGCCATGGTCATCGCCTGAATGGGCCGTGACCCGCCGGGCAGCGTCTCCTGCAGCACCTTGGCCGCCGTTTCCGGTCGGAGCTTATTCACCGTGTCCTTGCTGACCTTCGCCAGCGCGCACACCTGGCTGAAGCTCCAGTCGTTCAGGCGGTAGACGCCATCCTCGCCGAGGCGCAGGTTGAGCGCGTCGCCGTCCACCTCCGGACGGATCCCGGAAGGCGGATTCCACTTTTCCTCCGACCATCGCTTCTGTCCCTCGCAGTGGCTTACAAGCGCCTCCAGCGTGGGGTACTGTTCATCCGGCGAACGCCGGTAGAGCTCATTGTGAGCCCGCGTCAAATGGGCCATGACCCTGTCTCCTTGTTGTTGAAAATCCCAATGAAAAACCGTGTTGCACCACCGGTCTCCCATAAGGCATGAGAGACGGGGGTATCCCGTCTACGCGTATTCGGTTTTGAAAGAGCATCAACTTTGGAAGGGTTATGGGGCGACGATACGCGAGCGTGACTTTTAGTCAAGGCGTGGGGGAGGGGGAGAACCGCTACACCCCCTACCGGAGCGGTTCCGAGTCCGAGGGGGCTCTCCCAGAGCTTCGGTTGGGCCGCAGGGCCATCGGAAGCCCCACCTTAAACCCCGGCGCAATCGGTGGCGACGCAGGAGCCTCGGAGCGCGGCCCGTGCACCCTCAGGGTGCCAGGTAACCCAGTTCGACGAGGGTAGGCCCAAGTTCCCGCAATAGCGCCTGATTTTCCTTGATCCAAGCCCAGTCCTCCGGCGTTTTGGGATGAATACCACGTGATATTTACAATCCCAGCGCGTGTGGCATAAACTCTCGTAGTCTTTCATTGCCTGTCCTACTTGATTACAATTGGGCGTTTTCTACAAGAAGGACGTTTTACAAATTACCGTCGCAATCAGTCAGACCTCTGTGAGTCGCCCCGGCAGAGCCTGGAGTTTGCCGTTTGAAATTAAGCCTTGGAAAGGACCTTGACGCCATGCGTAGACGAACATTCTTGAAGACCACTGGCGCCGGGGCCCTGTCGTTGCTTGCCGGACGGAAGAGCGATGCCGCCGAGTCTCAGACCCGCCCCAACATTATTTGGATTGTCGCGGAAGACATGTCGTGTCACTTCGGTTATCAAGGCGAGCCCCTGGTCAAGACACCGCACGTGGACCGGCTCGCACGCGAAGGGGTGGTATTTGACTCGACCTACACGACCTGCCCGGTGTGCTCCCCCAGCCGATCAGCCTTGATCACCGGTATGTACCAGACGACAATCGGGGCGCATAACCACCGCAGTTTTCGCGGCGCGATCAAACACAATCTCCCCGCGCCGGTACGCCCAATCCCTGAGTATTTCAAGGCCGCCGGCTACTACGTCTGCAACGGCTCACGCTCCGAAGCTGTGGAGCCTGGCAAGACCGACTACAATTTCGAGTATCCCGCGGATCTCTACGATGGCGCCGATTATAGCGGTGCCGCGCCAGACCAGCCGGTTTTCATGCAGTTTCAATTACAGGGCGGCAAGTTCCGAAGGGCCACCGTGGATCATCCGGTGTCGCCGGATGCGGTCTCGTTGCCGCCCTACTATCCAGACGACCCCGTGATGCGCGAGAATTGGGCGTCATATTTGAATTCGGTGATGTACGTCGACGAGGAGGTGGGCCGGATCATGGCGCGTCTCGAAGCCGACGGCCGATCAAAAAATACCGTCGTTTTCTTCACCACCGATCACGGAATCAGCCATGCCCGGGGCAAGCAATTCCTCTATGAAGAGGGAACACGTATTCCCCTGGTTGTCTGGGCCCCCAACCGCATTCCCGCGGAAACAATTCGTCATGACCTGGTGGCGCAAATTGACATCGCGGCTACGTCCTTACACTTTGCAGGCGTAGCAGTACCCGAACATATGGAAGGGCGCCCGTTGTTCGGTCCAGATGTGCACGCTAGAGAATTTGTCGTCTCGGCGCGTGATCGCTGCGACGAAACGGTCGAGCATATGCGCAGTGTACGCAAAGGAACATTTACCTACATCCGCAATTCGTATCCGGAACGCCCCCATTTGCAACCCAACGCGTACAAAGATGGCAAACCAATCGTGATTCGCCTGCGGGAGCTGCATGCGCAGGGCAAGCTGTCCGGCCACCCGGCTGAACGGCTCTTCACAGTGCCCCGCCCGCGGGAAGAGCTCTATGACCGCAAGACCGACCCCTGGGAACTGAACAACTTGGCCGAAGACCCGGCACACGCCCAAACGCTTGCTGAATTTCGCGGAATCCTCGACACATGGATTCGCGTGACAAACGACCAGGGACAAGCGCCGGAAACCGAAGCCGTCTACGATGCCGATATGGCGGAGTATCTGGGATCTCGCAAAGACGAGCCTGAATACATCGCGACGATGCAAAAGAACATCGCGCAGATGAAGGCATGGGCCAGTGAAGGGAAGTAGACCAAGCGTGGAGCCTCAGTTGCCGTGGCGGTTCCAGGAACCTTTCGGCAAGGACCTCGCGCAGGCTGAGTAGAGAGGAGAGCAAGAGAATGTTCGGAACGACGCTGCTGGGAATCCTTGTACTAACGGCCGGTGCCTTCGGCACAGACTGGATGGGCCTCGAATCAGAGCTTAATCCGGATTACCGGACGCGCAACATGGCGCCCCCGTTGCTGGAGATGGGCGAACCTAAGGAACTGCCCGTTCACGTCGCGTCGTTCGACGTACACGTCAGGGGGGACGTGGGACCTTCGGTTCCCGACATGACCGCTGAAACCGTCCCATCGCCGGACGGCAGCCAGGTAAACGGCGTAGCGGACCTGGGAGGTCTCCGCTGGGTCGCCACGGATAATGGCCTGTATTTCGGGGAGCCCGGCGCGGAGATGAAACGGCACGACCACTACGGCGTGGACGGGCCGCTCGCAACGAAAGTCACCGCCCTCGCCGCAGGTGTCAACGGGAATCTCTGGGTGGGTACGCCGCTGGGCCTCAGCATGCGTGACACAGAAAGGAATTGGCACGCCATCCGCGGGCGTCAGGGCCTTCCTTACGAAGACATCACTGCGATTGCCGTCGATCCAGACGACAACCTTTGGATCGGCACAAGCCGCGGCCTCATCCACTACCGGCCGAACGCCGAGGGACGTCAGTGGTTCTACCGTGCGGGTCCTCGCTATCTTCCGGATGACGGGGTGAAGAATCTGGCACTTTCCTCGGATGGTCGGACGGTATACGTGGCCACTTCATCCGGTATGAGCACCATCAACGTCGTGACCGGGACGTTGCGGCAGAAGGCCGACAACATCGAGGCGCTGGTCGAAAAGCGCCACCGCCGACTGGGCCTGGTGGCGGCCTGCGAGCTTGAGGATCCGAAAGACCTTTCCCGCTTCACGATTCCGTCGGGGCCCAACGATGGTCTATGGACGGCCTATCATATCACCGCGCTCAGCCTGGCCTATGCAACTACCGGGGATCCCGCACACAAAGAGTCGGCTCGCACGGGCATGCACGCGCTGTACATGCTTCAGAATGCCAGTGGGATTCCAGGCCTGCCCGCACGGAGCGTGCTCCCAGTAGAAGACCTTGAGACGAAGCGCAAGAAGAAAAACGAAGAATGGCACCCTGGCCCTGACGGCGAACTCTATTGGCGAGGCGATACGTCGTCGGACGAGTATTGCGGCCATTACATGGCCTTCTACGCCTACTGGGAACACATCGCCCGGCACGATCCGGCAGAACGAGAACTCCTCATTCATCAAGTGCGTCAGATGACCGACTACCTACTGAAGAACAACTACCAACTCATCGACGTGGACGGAGAACGCACGGTCTGGGGCTTCTGGAATCCGGAGATTCTAAATGAAGACCCCTGGCACTACCTTGAGAACGGCCTGAACGCGCTGCAGATCACCTCGTTTCTTAAAGTAACACACCACATCACAGGCGATCAGAAGTATCAGGAGCACTATCTAAAACTCATGCAAGAGCACGATTACTTAAGCAACATCCTCACGACAAAAAAGCTGTTTCCGGACGAATCCAACCATTCAGACGACCAACTCGGTTTCTGTGCGTGGTATCCGATCCTCCAGCTTGAGAAGGATCCGAAGATCCGAATGAAACTGCATCAGGGGGTGCGGCGCCATTGGCTGGCCGAAGAACCAGAACGTCCCAGTTTTTTCACGTTTGTCTACGCAACCATAGACCCGAATCATGCGGATATCGACGGAGCGATCCAAAACCTGATGGAAATCCCCGAGGATCGCCGCAATTGGCGCATGGAAAACAGCCACCGTGCGGATGTCTCCTTCGATCCTCGAAGCAACCGATTTGACCGTCCGATGTTGCGCGAATGCCTTCCAGCCGACGAGCGCAATTTCGAAAAATGGAACAACGACCCTTTTGAGCCTGACGGAGGCGATGTGGACGGATTGATCGAGGAGTCGGGTGCAACTTACCTTTTACCCTACTGGATGGGCCGCTACCACGGCTTGTTCTCGGAAGACTGAACCGCGCCAGAGTAACGCGAGTTTGCGATATTCAGCGGGGAGAAATGAACTTCGGCGCTTGTCGCGATGGCAACTCAGCGGTACCGCCGTTCCAGATCCTGGAGAATTGTGTTGTAGTCGGGACTTGGCCTTGACCGCTGAGATGTGTCCAAGCAGTTGGACCAATAGGAGTTGAGATTGGACAGACGACACTTTATAAAAACGTCAGCCGTCATGCTGGGCGTCCCGATGGTTCAGGTGATGGCTGACGACGACACAGGCCGCGCGGAAAATCGGCCCAATATCATCGTTATCATGGCCGATGATCTGGGCTATGCGGATCTGGGCTGTTACGGTCAAGAGCGAATTCAGACGCCCAACATTAACCAGTTGGCGGCCGAGGGTACGCGTTTCACGCAATGCTATGCGGGCGCCCCGATGTGTGCGCCGAGCAGGTGCGTGCTGATGACAGGCAAACATACGGGCCATGCCACCGTGCGCGGCAATCACGCCCAGAACGCGCCCCTGCACGACGGCGAGGCGAACCGGGTTCCTCTCAAAGCCGACGATGTAACCGTGGCAACTCTTTTGAAACAGGCGGGATACGCCACGGGTATTACCGGGAAATGGGGTCTTGGCGAGCCCGACTCGACAGGGCTTCCCAATGACCACGGATTCGATGAGTGGTTTGGCTATCTGAATCAGAGCCATGCGGCCGACTACTACACCGATTACCTCTGGCGCAACAAGGAACGGCAAACCATCGAGGGAAACTTGAACGGCCGGCGCACTGTTTACTCCGCGGATCTGTTCTCGGAATTCAGCCTGGACTTCATCCGCAAAAACCAGGCCAGTCCTTTCTTCCTCTGTGTAGCCACAACGATACCGCACAAAAACCTCGAGGTTCCGGATTTGGGAGCTTATGCGGATGAGCCCTGGCCTGAAGATGCGAAGGCGTATGCGGCCATGGTCACCCGGATGGACAAGCATGTGGGACAGATCATGGCTTTGCTAAAGGAGCTGGATCTTGATCGCAAAACGATTGTCTTCTTTACTTCCGACAACGGCTCAGCCAAAGGTTGGGAGGGGATTTTCGACAGTTGCGGTCCCTTGCGCGACAAGAAGTTTTCGTTGTACGAGGGCGGCATCCGTTGTCCCATGATCGTCCGCTGGCCGGACAAGGTGCCGGCCGGTGCCGAGAGTCAAACCGTCTGGTATTTCGCAGACTTCCTTCCAACCGCGGCAAGCCTCGCAGAAACACGCGTACCTGTCCCGGTAGATGGGGTCGACGTCACACCAGCGCTTCTTTACACGGATCACGACCTGCCCGAACGCTTCCTCTACTGGGAATTGATGCCCTTGTTTCGCCGGAAGATATTGCGGCTCAAGAGATTATTTCACTACTTAAGCAAACAGGCGCCACCGAGGTGGTTGAGTTTTCAGATGGCAAACTCCAGCTTTTTATGATCAAGTTAGAAGCGT
>JBHEKR010000054.1:0-6311 GCA_041859365.1 Candidatus Hydrogenedentales bacterium | reverse complement strand
GTTTCGTTCCAGGTCCAGTCGGTGTAGGGGTATGGGCTCGTGCCGATCCAGCCCATCTTGTTTTCTTCCTCGCGCCGTACGAGGGCCATCATGGTGCCATCGGGCATGAATTGCAGCGTGGTTTCGTTCGGCCGACCGGTGATGTTCAGCGGTGTGCGGATTTTGTAGTTGATACCGTCCTTGCTCACAAAGAGGCGAAACCGGTTTTCAGTTGGGATGGCCGGATCGTTGTTGTAAGAGACGCCGTAAGCCGTGCCTTTGTACCAGGTGACGCGCCAGAGCCAGTCGCCCTCGGCGCAGACTTTTTCCGGCGCGCTCCACGTGGTGCCATCGCTTGAAAAGGCCACGCGCGGACGGCGGCCCTTCAACGTCTCTCCGCCTTCGTAAATCGAACCGCCCATGTTGACCATGAGGCGCTTGTCAGGCGTGATGGAGAGTTTGGGATCGCGCAGGTCGATGCCCGCTTCCGCGATCAGCCCGCAGGACTCCCAGGTCGCGCCATCCGTTGAGCGGATGATGCGGATCTGGCCGTCGCCGCCCACGTGGCCCGTGGCTTCGCGGTGGGTCACGTAGAAGTAGTCGCCGTGTCGAAGGATATCGGTGAAGGCATTGTGTTCACCCGCATCCCAGATTTTCGCCACCGACTCGATCTTCGGCTGCTTCGAGAGGGGCGGCATGAAGGGCGGGCGCTTGATCTGCTTCGGCTTTTCCACCCAGGCCGGATCGCCGTAGAGGCCCACCTCGCTGAGATCGATGGGCTTGAAGCCCAGGGCCCGCGCGGGGGATTCGGGGCGCAATGTGAAATCGCCCGACTCCGCATCGACGAACATGGGGTCAGCAATGATGCTGTGGCGATCGTGGCCCGCCGCCTGCCACTCGGTGAAGCTCTTCTCCTTGAAGGTAACCGGGCGCCCGCTCGTGTCCCAGTAGGTGTTGTTGTCCATCGTGAAGTTGTTGTTCTTCCAACTGCTGCCGAGCAACTGTCCGTTGTTGAAGAGCACGATGTTGCGCTCGAAGAAGAAGGAGTTGTGTTCCTCGTCCCGCGTGCGGATGATGTTGGGCGTGTGGGAGTAAGCGAAGATATTGTTCACAACCCGGTTGTCTTTCCCATAGTGCTGGTGGAAGCCGCCGGTGCGCGTGTTGTACACCACGTTATTTTCCAGCACGACCTCCGAGCTGCCCTCGTCGGTGTAGAGGCCCCAGCCGCCGTAGAGCGCGGGGTGGGAGATCACGTCGTGGATAAGGTTGTTCTTCACCTCGGTGCCGGGCGCGATCCCCAGCAGGTACACGCCGCCCATGTCGTTGAGCTGGCTCCGGCCAATGTTGTGAATGTGGTTGTAGTTGATCTTGTTGTGGTGGGCCGAGCTGGGATCGTAGCCCCAGGACCAGCCGACCGATACGCCCGTGTAGCGGAAGTCGGCAATCTCGTTGTGCGTCACTTCGTTGTACGATGCGCGACCGATCCATACGCCCACGGCCTCGCGCCACACGCGCCCGCCATCGTGAAGAAAGTTATTGTCGACGACATTGCGATCCGCCGCGAAAGCCGGGCTCGCGGGGGAGCCGCCCTCGCCGATGCGCACGCCACCGGCCCCGAGATCGGTGAGTTCGTTGCCACGCACGGTCCAGTGCTGTGAGCCGGCATGAAGCCATATACCGTAGTTGCCCACGTTGGCGATGCGGCAGTTCTCAACGACGCCATGCCGCGCCCCGGTGCTTTCAAAAGCTCCGCTCACGCGGAACGCTGCCTGAGAGTCGCTGTGGCCCTCCGGCGCAATGGGATACTCGCAGTGGCGCAGATCGAGTCCGATGAACTGAAGATGATCCACAAACTGATTCGTTGCGGGATCGCCTTGGAGCACAATCAACTGACGCGCCTGGGGGATCGTGGCCGAAAAGCCCTCCAGCACTTCGCCCTCCACGGGCATGTAGTAGAGCTTGTTCGTCTTTCGATTCAGATACCACTCGCCGGGCGCGTCCAGCGCTTCGAAGAGGTGCTCCACGTAATAGCGCTGCTCTTTCTGCCACTGGGTGAAGGGCCAGCGGCCCGGCCCGGTGAACTCGATCTCGCTTTTCTCCCAGTCGATGTTCTTCACGCACAGGAGTGACGTGGCCCAGGAGTGAAACACAACGAAAATGGAATCATTCACCGACTCCCAGCGCTGAAGTTGCTCGGGATTGAATTTGAACTTCGTGGAGCTGGCGACTTCCTTGCCGTCCGCGCCCGTTTCCATCACGGGACCGGTGGTGTAGAAGAATTCGCTGTCCAGCGGCTCATCGCCCGCTGGGTGGGTCTGGTTCGGCGTGCGCGCGGGCGTGCGCCGCGCATCGCCCACCCACAGCTCGTGGAAATCCTTCACGGCGGCCTCGGCGGGCACATCGGCCACCCAGAGGTTGCCCTCCTGGGTCCAACCGGTCACCGAAAGGCCACCCGAGATGATGGGCGTCTCCCCCGCATAGGCGCGATAGGTTATGGGGGCCTTCGCCGTGCCCGAGTCTTTCGGCGTAAAGGTGATCGCCTCGGCGATGGAATAGACCCCGCCGCGCAGATGGACGTTTACCGGGTTGGTAAGGCCTGAGGTGTTTCGTCGCTCGCGGATCAGGTCGCGCGCACGCTGCACCGTTTTCACGGGGCCATCGGCGCCCTCGGCATTCGGATCGGCCAGCGCGCCGGACCAGGCGTCATTGCCCGAGGGCGAGACGTAAAGGTTGAGTTCGGCGCGGGCGGCAACAGCGGTGAGCAGCGCGGCGGCGAGGACGAGAGCATGGAGTATTCGGGCAAAGCATGTGTTCATGACGCGGGGGCCTCCTTCGGTCAAAGCGGATCGCCATTATGGCCGTTGAACGGGGGCGCCCTCAACACGCAAGATGAAGATCCGAGACAATGCGACCGCTTGCCTTTGGCGCCTACAGGCGCGTTACGACCCCTTCCCCAGCCCCAACCACATCCCGTGGCGATCCCTGGGCCGACGTACCCCAATTTGTAGTCTATCCCCCCAATGCCGTAAAATGCAGCCAACGAGGGCTCCAGGAACGTCTCTGGTCGGATATATCGCGTTTGGACCGAGCCCGCCCCGTCTCGATCTCCGCCGCCGTGAAACCTGCGTTGCCCGCGCGGGATTAAACAGGGCATGGCCAGAATTTCCCGCTCCCAGGTACGCTAAAGGATTCGATTCCATGGATTTATATAAGTTCGCCATCATTCACGACTGGCCCGTGCTCGCGCCTATTTTGCTTTGCTCGATCATCGCCCTGGCCGTCAGTATCGAGCGCATGCGCTTCTACAAGCGGAATCGCGCGGGTGTGGGCGAATTTATTGATGCCTTCCAGGCCGCTATTCTCCGCAGCCTGCCCGATGCGCGGAAGCTGGCCGAGCGGAAGCAGGGCCTGATTCCCCACTTGGCCGCCGAAGGCGCGGGGATCATGGCGGAGCACCCCGAGAGCTTTGAACCCCTGTATGAAGTGCGCGCCTCCCTCGCGTCCCGCGATCTCCATCGCGGTCTCGCCTGGCTGGGCACCATCGCCACCATCTGCCCGTACCTCGGCCTCTTTGGCACCGTGGCCCGCATTCTGCTCACCTTCGGCACCATGGCCCAGTCCACGGGCGGCAGCAATTCCGCCGAGATCATGTTTGGCATTGGCTCAGCCCTGATCGCCACGGCCTTCGGCCTGCTGGTCGCCATTCTGGCGGTGGCCATGAACAACTATCTCCACGCCGTGGCCGACAATATCGTAGCCGACTTCGAGGTCGTCAAGTTGATCTGCATGAGCGTGAAGCCCGGTGGCCACCCCCACGGCCCGGCCACCCACGGCACCAAGCACCGCCTGGATCAGGCCTGGGAAATCTGACATGGCGGCCTCCGGCAAGAACGCCACCTTTTCGGATATCAATATCACGCCCCTGACGGACGTGTTTCTGGTGCTGCTGGTGGTCATCATCATCGCGGCCCCGGTCACCAACCAGCAGCGCGAGATCAAGGCCCCCACCATGTCCCAGTCGATGATGATCGACGAGAAGTGGCCGCTCATCGAGATCAAGAGCAGCGGCGAGTTCTTCTCGAATGGCCAGCCCATTCTGGAGAACGGCATGGAGGCCTTTCTGACCACGCTGCTGCCCGCAGTCGAGCCGAAGAACCTCGTGATCCGGGGCGACAAGGACGCCCAGAGCGGGAAAGTCATGTTCGTCATGGAGGCGGCCCAGAACGTGGGCTATCAGAATGTATTCATCTCGGGCGAGCTTACCCGCGATCCGGCGGGCGCTCCCGGTGCGGCTACTGCGCCCGTCGCGGCTCCCGCACCGTAACCCACGCATCCATCGAGGCAATCACCCCATGAAAACCGGCAAGCAGAAGGTCATCGGCGAAATTAATATCACGCCCCTGACGGACGTTTTCCTCGTGTTGCTCATCATCATGATCGTGGTTAATCCCCTGCTACAGACCACGGGTGTATCCACGTCGGTGTCCGGCGGTGAAGACGCGCCAAGCGAATCCCAGGAAGAGCCCAAGGCAATCACGGTGAATATCGACGCCACGGGGGCCTACCGCATTGGCGACGAGGTGCTGGACAACGACCTGATGAAGCAGCGCATCCTGGCGGAGGCCGCTTCCCACCCCGACGGCATTCTGCTCGAAGTCGATCCCGGTGCGCCCCTCTATCGCACGACCGACGTGATGGACTTTGCCCGGTCGGCCAAGATAGAAAAAATATCCCTCTCCAATGCCGCCGAGACCGCCGCCGCGGAAACCAAGCCCTGACCCCTCGGGGACGGACTCGCGCACGCTCATCACCCGGCTGAATCCAGGGATGCGGCAACGCTTCTCGACTCCGCGACGATGCACAGCAACCCGAATGCGCGCGCCTGTCCCAGAGGATGGGTGGGATAACGCGAACCAGCGACGCGACAGGACTCACGCGTCCACAAAGACGCAACTAAACCTCGCCTTAACGTTCGAGTCTTGCTTCCAGCGTCCACGGGGACATGCCGCCGCGTGGGCGTGCACGGTGATTCGTCAAAATGCCCGTGAATGCCGCGTCTTCATCGATCCGGCAGGCCAACTGGCGGCGGTACGTCCCTCCCCAAAAAGGATAAACCGACCGAACGGTCGTTGCAACCACTCGGTCGGTTTCAGCTTCTTCCGGTGTGTCTATGCTGAGGTCTGGCTGGACGTCAGCGCGGAAGAAGGTGGGGTCTGCCTATCTGGTAGGTTGGGCAGCAGTGAACGGGCAGACCCCCAGGCAGTGAGTCTAATCGCACGTGAACCGTGCGATTGCGGGGAGCGATGGAATCCGGCTGTAACACGGGTACACGGGAGTGTTAACCAGGTTGCCTCGTCGTCGGGAAGCAGGGGCTGGGCCATCGTGCAAACAGCCGGTGGATTGGCGCTGGACCACGCTACATCAGGACAGTGGGTCGGTCTGAAAGGCCCGGCGTCTTGGTGGTGTCTGTGGTTGGCGAACATGATCCAGTCTTTCGTTGGGCCTTTTGGGCCCTTCCATCGGCGGGCTTTGTGCTCGCCTGACCTATATAGGCATAAGTTATGCCAACGACGGCGCGGATTTTGGTGAGTTCATCAAGCCATTTAATTACAATTGCTTACGACTAGACCGAACGCACACAGGCAGCCAGGTCGCTACCCAGCGGGTCTCCAATTTGAACACATACGCTCATGGCGAATGTGTTCGCTGAGCAGGAATTTGCACGCCCCCCCCCCGTAAACCGCCTGCCCCCACGCGAGATCACCGCCCAACGAGAGCCCTGTGGCCGCCAACCCGGCTCAACCCCGCCCCTGTCACTAATCTCGCCCCGAACGGTATAGTCTGAATCCCCGATATGCCCCGACGGCCGACCCGGAGCAGTCGCTCAAGCTTGCTATCCTGCACCATGTCACGTACCATATCTATAGCCGCTAGATGGCCCGAAAAAGTGAGAATTCCATGTCCTCTGAATCTGAATATTCCCTCGGCGAAGAAATCGCCAACAGCGTCACCCACGGCATCGGCGCCCTCCTGAGCGTCGCAGCCCTCACCATGCTCGTGGTCTATGCCACCATGGCGGCCGACCCCTGGTGCACCGTAAGCGTCAGTATCTTCGGCACCACCCTCGTCCTTATGTATCTCGCCTCCACTCTCTACCACGCCTTTCCCCAGCCCAAGCTGAAACGCCTCTTCCGAAAGATAGACCACTGCTCCATCTATCTATTGATCGCGGGCACCTACACCCCCTTCCTCCTCGTCAACCTGCGGGGACCCTGGGGCTGGAGCCTCTTCGCCGTCCAGTGGACCATCGCCATCGCGGGCTGCCTCTTCAA
>JBHEKR010000005.1:0-2900 GCA_041859365.1 Candidatus Hydrogenedentales bacterium | reverse complement strand
TCCACTGCGTTTATAGCTTTTCGAGGAACCCAACCAGACGACCCGTCCGACCTCGGAGTAGATGCAGAATTCATGCTTGTCGATTGGCGCGGCCACGGAAAGGTTCATTTGGGCTTCCGAAATGCGCTCGAAGGCGTATGGGAGGAGATCGAGTCCTGGCTGGCTCAAGTGACTGCGAAGGAGGTCTGGATTACGGGGCATAGTCTGGGGGCGGCATTGGCTACGCTTGCGTCTGAACTGCAGCCAACGGCGAGGCTGGTTAACTTCGGATCACCGCGTGTTGGAGACCGCTCCTTCGTCTCCGCCTTCAATGGACGACATGTCACGCGTTACGTCGATTGTTGCGATCTCGTGACGGAACTTCCGCCGCAGGCTATCGGATATGCCCATGTTCAGGGCCTGAAATACATTGATCGAAATGGGGTCGTGTCGGCCGCTCCTTCCGATCTGACGATTCAGGAAGACAGAGCCGCGGCGCGGCTCGCTTATCTCACCACAAAGAGCTGGCGGACGGGCAATCTCGCCGTCCGCGATCTTTCAGATCATTCCCCAATTAACTATGTTTCCGCGGTACTTGGCGTACGAACGGACTCGTAGTTCTCTCCACGGTTGCCCGATTTAGTTTTCTCATGGGGCCCCGTATAGGCGAGCCACAACAGCCTGCTTCTTAGCGAAAGGAAACGCCATGCTTTTTATCACGAACCGAGTGCCGGATGAAGGGGTCGTCTCAACTGTTGGCAGACGCGTGCGCTTTGATGATCGCAAGTCAGACGCTTCGAATAGCCTGTTTTATTGCGAGAGCATTCCCGATGAAAACGTTCGCGATGAAGGCTTCGTCGAGATAATGAGCGATGACTTTCTAAAAGAGCTGAAGGGTATTAAAAAGGAGAGCATCCTTCTGTATGTACATGGCTACAATAACGTACCTTCTTCAGCTATTGGGAAGGGCCACCTGTTACAGCGTTTGCTAGACAAGGAAGATCCACACGCGGTTGAGGTGGTCACCGTTGTTTGGCCATGTATTGAAGATACGGACACACCACTAAAAAAATATTGGGGCGATCAAGATGCTGCAGACATGAGCGGCATTGTTTTTGCTCGCGTATTATCCCGTTTCATGGCGTGGCAACAAGAAACTGCTCAAAGGGACACGCGCTGCCTCAAGAGGCTGAATATCCTCGCTCACTCTATGGGCAACCGCGTTGCGATGAACACATTATACTATTGGGCGACGAACTTCGGTAATGATGGCGTGCCGTTCATGTTCCGAAATGCCTTCTTGATCGCAGCAGATATCCCAAGCAACGCACTGGAAGACGATCAACCGGGACGATTTATCTCATCGGCGTCCCGGAATGTGTCAGTATATTATGCTGGCGACGACAAAAGGATGCGGGAGAGCGTGGCTGCTAACGCCTTCCGGGGGATCACCACCTCAAGGCTTGGTGATAATGGTCCGGATAGGCCAGAGAGGACTAGAGGAAATGTGTACCGCATAGATTGCGACCGGTTCAATCACGACCTTGACCATAAGGCCGGTCACAGCTATTTCCTGACGGACAATCGTGATGCCGATGCTAAGGCGGCACTCGTGGGAGGAGAGATAACTGGGAACTCGAGCCCAATTCTTCCCCATCTCTTGCAAAGCATTAAGAGCGGCAAAGTAGTCGCCGCCCCCGATGGCACTCATGTGCTATAAGTTGGTTCGTCAGCAGCCCGCTGGCCAGACAACGCGCTGTTGAGAATTGTAGACCTGGGACGCTCGCAAGGGCGTTCCGATCAGAGGAATACCTATGGCGAAAATTGAATTTGACGCGTCGACGCCCTTATACACATCGGATGCTCGGGCTTGGCGAATCCATCAATTACCCTACGTTCTTGCGCAACTGAGCGCAACGGGAAAGCCGATCGTGCTTTTCGTCCATGGTCGCGGAAAGGAACCGGGTAAAAGCCTGATAGGCGGAACCTTTACAAAAGGTATGGCAGTCCACAAGATCGAACGAGGTTACGACGTACGTGTTTTGATGTTCAATTGGAACTCGGCGTTCCATGGACTGAACCTGTTCGACCGGGAGGTCCCGCTGAGTCATACATCGGCCGGTGGCTTGGCTCTTGGAACCACGTTGGTAGCGTTGCAGCAATTTGAGACCGCCAATCCAGGAATCGCACGACCCGCGCTGCTCATTCACAGTATGGGATCAATCGTCGTACAACACACCCTACAGGATGGGCACTGGCCTGACGGATCGGCACTGTTTTCGTCGGTGTTATTCTCAGAACCCGACGCCGACGACATTGGCCACTCATCATGGCTCGAACCGCTGGCGATTCGCGAGCGGACATTCGTTACACAAAACCGAGACGATAATGTACTAATCCGATCCACTGACGCCCGTCCGGCAGGTGCAGCAGCTCTAGGTCTCGGTACCACGCAACCGCTCGCACCCCACGCTAAGTATGTGGACCTAACCAGCATGGGGCCGCTTGGAAAGAAGGACGAAGACCATGAAGTGTTTGGGAAGGGCGCAATGAATGGTCAGCTATACGTATGTCAGTTCTTCACGCAGGCGCTGACAGGTAAAACGGTTGTGCTCGACCAAGCGGTCAACGTCGAGTGCATTGAACGGGATGTAATCTACCGGCTCAGACCTCGTTATGAGCCCGGCGCACCGTGCCTAACTATTCCCGACATACCACGACTTTGAGCAGAGTTGGAGATTCCCGAAACGCGGCAGCTGGTACCATTACCGTCGCTCCTCGCTTGCGAGGCCGTCGCCCTTAGCGCACCTCGCGGAAACTGTTTGACATCTGCCCGATTTTCTGCCCAGTGACGCGCTCACAGATGAGGATTTAGCTTCTGTGGGCCGCATTCCGACGGTAGCGGTCAGGGATACGGTGGG
>JBHEKR010000128.1:0-20596 GCA_041859365.1 Candidatus Hydrogenedentales bacterium | reverse complement strand
GGACAGTCTCCCCCTGGCGAAAGCAGCCCGCCCGAGGACGACGCCCCCATGTCGCAGGCGGAGCTTGATGCGCTCCTCGCTGGACAGTCTACCCCCGTCGAAAGCAGCCCGCCCGAGGACGACGCCCCCATGTCACAGGCGGAGCTTGATGCCCTCCTCGCTGGACAGTCTACTCCCGTTGAAAGCAGCGCGCCCGAGGACGACGCCCCCATGTCACAGGCGGAGCTTGATGCGCTCCTCGCAGCACAGCCGACGACGACTCCGTCGACAGCCTTCTCTGAGGACGCTCCACTGTCACAGGACGATCTGGATGCCCTGGTCCAGGGTCTGGAGAAGGCGGCACTAATCGAGCCCAAGCCCGCGCCCCAGTTGGATGGCCCGCTTTCGCAAGACGATCTGGACGCACTGCTGGGCAATCTCGACGCGAAGTCGACAACGCCCGCCGTACCGCAGAAAGCAAGCGAAGGAACACTTGCACAAGACGACTTGGACGCACTGCTCGGGAGCCTGGAAGCTCACTCCGCAATCGAGCCGACCTCCGCGACAACAGAGAATTCCGGTCCCCTCACCCAGGCCGATCTGGATGCGCTGCTGAACAACCAGCCATCGCCACCCGAAGCGCGGCATGCCATACCTCAGGACGATCTGGATGCCCTGCTTGATGCCGCTTCAGGAAAGAACACCTCGCCCCCTCCCGGAAGCACTGCGGCCGACCGCCCGGTGGCCCTCACGCAGGACGATCTCGATGCGCTTATTGATGCCGCATCCGGCGCCCAATCGACGCCGAACACCGGAAGCGGAACCGCCGAGCCCTCCCAAGCCCTGTCGCAGGACGACCTCGACGCCCTGTTCGCGGGTGCAAACACGTCTGGACCCGCCGACCATTCCGTCGCATCGCTTTCCGATGAAGATCTGGAGGGACTTTTTGACCAGGCAACAGGCGCTCCCCTCGCGAAAGCAGACGACGGCCCCCTGGACCAGGCCAATATCGATGCGCTCCTGTCGGGACGAGGCGAAGAACAGCTCCTGGACAGCAGCGCGCTCGACGCCCCGATCCTGTCTTCCGACGGTGCCTACGACGATGATGTTTCACTGAGCCAGTCGAGCATTGACTCCCTGATGGCCGACCTCGACAGTGGCGCGGCGCTCTCCGGCGGCCTGGCCGCGACCGATAATGCCTTCTCCGAAGCTGGCGACGACGATGATGAACTGAGTGAAATTTCTCAGGACATGATCGATGCGCTCATTGCCAACGCGCAGGCCCAGTCCACGGGATCGGCAGCGCCCGCATCGACAAGTGAGATCGGATCGGAAAACTTCGCCGCAGCCGCCACAGCCTCTGACTCCGGTCCCGAGTTGCTGTCCCAGAGCGATCTGGACCGCCTGATTGAGGAATCTCGCCAGCAGGATCGGGCCCGAGGCCAGGCCAAGCAACGGGCACTCGAAGAAGCGATTTCAGCGGCGCAGGCCGCGACGCGCAACCCGCCCGCGCCCGATCTGCTGTCGGAAATTCAGGCGCGGGAAAAGACCGTCCGGCCGCCCAGCCCGGCGATGGCGTTCCTGCGCGAAAACAGCGCCCGAATCGCGGCGTCCCTGTTGATCGGCGGACTGGCGGCCCTGAGCACGGGGGTGCTCCTCCATCTGAACCGCCAGATCATCATGGAAGATGTGCGACCCCAGGCGGGCGCGGAACTGGAAGTGGCGCTGGAACGCGCACGAGAAGAAGTGGCCCGGGGGGACTACACCGCGGCGATCGCGGAGCTGGAACTCCCTGTGGCGCGGTCCATGCCCGGAGCGGCGCGAAATGACGCCCTCTACGTCCTCCTCGAAGCCAAGTACCGTTCGAGCCGGGGCGAGTATGGTTCCGATGAATTCGACCAGTTAAGCGCGCTCATCGAAGAGACTGTTGCCCAGGCCCCTGCCCACGCGCGCGCGCCGGAGGCTCTGGGCTGGCGCGCAGCGATGTTCAAGGACGATGCGCCCCGGACCTCACTCGACATTTACAACAAGATTTTCGACCAGTACGCCGAAGCGCCAGGCCTCGACAAGATGCTGATCGACGCGTCTAAGCTCGCCCTCGCCCAGAAGGATCCCCTCACCTCCGCAATCTACGCGCAGGACCTCTTGCGCCGTTTTCCCGCTTCGCCCTGGGCCGGAGAAGCGATTCTCGCCGTCGGTGACGCAAACCTGATTGCTGGTAATGAGGCGGATGCCCGGTCCACCTTTGTACGTATTGCCGAGTCGGAGCCGGACTCCGGACTGGGCGCCCAGGCTTTCCTGCGTCTGGGAAAACTGGCCTATGATACCGGCGCGTATGATCAGGCCATCATGCAATTGACCAAGCGGCTCGAAACCACGACCACGACCGAGGGAAATGACGAAGTCTATCTACTGCTCGCCCAATCCTACGCGAAAGCGGGGAGGCTGAATGAAGCCCGGGACACCCTCAACGACCTGCTCAATATTTTTGAGCCGGGCTCCGTTACGCCCCGCGCCTATATCGAGTACTCCCAGGTGCTGGATTCCCTCGGGGAGCGGGACAAGGCGGTCAAAATCGCGCAGCGAGCCTCCATGGAGTATCCGGCCAACCCCGACGTGCAGCGCAATACAGGGGAGTTGCTGGGGCTGAGTGGAAATCCCCTGGCGGCCGCCACTTCCCTCGTTGCGGCGGATGACGCTGGTGCGGCGGACCCCAATCTCCTCCTTACCGCGGCGCGCTACTATCGGACGGCCAACATGCCCGAAGAGGCCGCGAAGATCTATGCGCGCATCAAGGCCAACTACGGGGGTTCCCAGGCGGCCCTGGCGGGGGGCATCGAAGCCGCCCAGTTGCGATACAGCGAAGGCGACGCGGAAGGGGCCCTGGACGATCTGGAAGCCCTCCAGGCGGCGACACGCGGCACGGAACATATGCTGTCGGCCCTCCAGGCGATGCAGGCAATCTACCAGGATCTCGGGCTCAGCGACCACGTCCGAGCCATGGGCAAGGAAATCGCCCAGCAGGCCACGTCGCCCGAGGTGCTGGCCAGTACGGCCCTCAACCTCCTTCAAGCGGGAGACTTGGAGTCGGCGCAAAACGCCATCGAAAAAATCGATTTCAACCTGCTCCCGGAACCCGTAGCCTTCAGTCTACTCATGAAAGAGGGGAACGCGCTCCTGGCCGTGGCCCCACAACGCGGCCTGGAAAAAATGGAGGAGGCCCATTTCAACTATCCGGAAGCCCGCACCCGCGAGGCCGACCAGCTCCTCCTCGATACGTACCTCGCCACCGGTCGCCCGGCGGCGGCCCGGCGACTGGTCATGGAGTTGAAGGCCGCCGTGGAGTCCAAACCCTCGGACAGACCCTATCTGGTGGACGCCGCCATCGCCTGGGGAGATTATCTCTACGACAAGGAAGACTACCGCACGGCGGAGTTTGCCTATGCCATGGCCGAGGAAGTCGGATTGAAGGCCGCCGAAACCGTGGCCGGTGTCCGCACTCACCCGGACTGGGCCCGCTATCAACGGGCCAATGCCTTGCTCCGTCTCGCCGATTATGAAGGCTGCGTGGCGCTTTACGATAAAATCGCCGCCTCCGACTCCAGTTGGGCCGGCGAAGCCGCCGTCAAAGCCGGACTCGCCCGCCTGGAGCAACGCCAGCGAGGCATCGAGATGCCGCCGCCGCCCGAGAAGACGGCCCAGGCCGCAACGCGCACCGGCTGAGCCATGCCCACCCATCCGCTGCCCTACCGCATACACGATTTTCTGACCCGCCAAATCGCGTGGTCCCGTTCCGTCATCGACGAGTTGGATGCCTTCTGCAACATGCCGGACACCGCCGACCTGGACGAGGCGGCGCGGATTCAACTTCGCCGTGAGCGGGAAGCCCGCAATATGGCCAGGGAGTACAACGGATTGCTCCACGAGTGGCGTGAAACCATAGACATTGCCCCAGACGCTCGCGAGGCGATCATGCGCCACTCAGCGGAGGCCCAGGCCCTGCTCGAAGACGTCAAAATCCGCTACGCAAATGCCGAACACGCGGCCCAGCAGAAGAAAATGCGAAACCACCAAGCCCTCAACGACTTGCGCCGGGGTCGCCGCTCTGTCAATATCTACCGACCGGGGGCACTGGTGTCCCCCGGTTTTGTCGACAAGAAAGCCTGACCACCGGCCCCCCGGGGCCGAAAGCGCGCATGAAACCACCACAATCCGACGTAGAAGCCCTGGCCCAGGCTGTGGATCTCTTCACCAAGACCACCGCAAGTATGGAGGAGGCCTATCGCCATCTCCAGCAACGGGTGACCGACCTGGACCAGGAACTGGCAACCAAGAACCTCCAGCTCGCCCTCACCACAGACTATCTCTCCAACCTGCTGGAGAGCATCTCCGATGGCGTGATCGCCGTGGACATGTCCGAAACCATCACCCGCTTCAACCGCGCCGCCAGCAGCGTGCTAGGATTTGAGGCCCAGGACGTTGTGGGACGGCCCTTCCCCTCCGTCTTCGGGCGCTCCTTCGCCGCGCCCGCCATGCCGGGCGCCATGGAATTGCAGGCCCGGAGCGGACGCCGCGTCCCCGTCAGCGAAAAGGACTCGACCATCGCCGACCGTGACGGCAACCGCCTGGGATTCGTAAAGACCTTTCAGGACTTGAGCGAATTGAGCGCCTTGCGCGAGCAGGTCCGACAGATTGATCGCCTTGCCGCCATCGGCGAGATGGCGGCCACCGTGGCCCACGAGATTCGCAATCCCCTCGGGGGCATCCGGGGTTTCGCCACCTTCCTCGCCCAGGATACGCCCGAGGACGACCCGCGCCACCGCCTGGTCCAGAAAATCCTGACCGGAACCAGCAGCCTGGAAAAAGTCGTCAGTGGACTTCTTGAATACACACGCCCTGTGGAACTCAAGCTCGTGCCCACCTCCTGCGCCGCCATCGCCCAGGCCGCTCTCCGATACATGGAGTACGACCCAAGCCGCATCACCATTTTCACCGAAGTGGACCTCGACCTGCGCATCCTCGCGGACGCCGACAAGATCCGGCAAGTGCTCATGAACGTCTTGATGAACGCCGTTCAGAGTATCACGGGACGGGGCGAAATCCGCGTCAGCGCCGAAGCCGACGGAAATCTCGTCCACTTGGTCGTCCAGGACACGGGTTGCGGTATGAACGAGAAAGAACTGAAGCAGATTTTTTCGCCCTTCTACACCACGAAGGAAAAGGGCACCGGATTGGGCATGGCGGTTTCTCAGAAGATCGTCGATGGCCACGGCGGCGTCCTGTCGGCCGACAGTGAGCCGGGCAAGGGCACGCGCATTGCCATCCAACTTTCCAGAGCCGAGTAAAGGGAGAGCATGAACACGCCCCGTTCCAAATACCGCATTCTCGTTGTCGACGATGAGCCCCTGATGCGCGAATACGTGGAGGAAGCCCTCCAGCGCGCGGGCTACCAGGTGGATACCGCCGGCAACGGCGCGGACGGCGTGGCGCTCTTCGACGCCCACCAGCACGATGTGGTCGTGACCGACCTGAAGATGACCCCCATGGACGGCATCGCAGTGCTCCGGGAGATCCTGGCGAAGCACCCCCAGACGCGGGTCATCGTCATGACCGCCTACGCCACCATCGAGACCGCCATCAGCGCCCTCAAAGGCGGCGCGACCGACTATATTCTCAAGCCCTTCTCGCCGGACGTGCTCGAAGTGGCCGTCACGCGGGCCCTGGAGCTCAGCCGCCTCACCCGGGAGAACCAGTACCTCCGCGAAGAGCTCAACGTGCGCTTCGACGGAGGCTCCATGATCGGCGCAAGCCCCCTCATGCGCCGGGTTCAGGAGGACATCCAGAAAGTGACCAACAGCCGCGCCACCGTGCTCATTCGCGGTGCAAGCGGCACAGGCAAGGAACTCGTGGCCCGCGCCATCCACCACGGTGGCAGCCGCGCGAACAAGCCCTTCATCAAAGTAAACTGCGCGGCCCTCTCCGCCGGCATCTTGGAAAGCGAGCTATTCGGCCATGAAAAAGGGGCCTTCACTGGCGCGCACGACCGAAAAATCGGCCGCTTCGAGCTCGCCGACGGCGGAACACTCCTCCTCGACGAGGTGAGCGAAATCAACGTGGAACTCCAGGCGAAACTGCTGCGCGCCCTGCAGGAGCGTGAGATCGAACGCGTCGGCGGCTCCACCACTATCCCCGTGGACACCCGCATTGTGGCCACCTCCAACCGAAACCTCGAAGAAGCCGTCGCCGCCGGAAAATTCCGCGAGGACCTATTTTTCCGACTCAATGTCATCACCCTTCAACTGCCGCCCCTCCGTGATCGCAAAGAGGACATCCCCAATCTGGCGGATCACTTCCTCCGCAAGTTCAACACGGAAAACGGCAAGCAGATTCAGGGTTTCACCGACGAAGCCCGCACCGCGCTCCTCGCCTACAACTGGCCCGGCAACATCCGCGAATTGCAGAACGCCATCGAGCGGGCCGTCGTTCTGTCGGTGGAAAAATGGCTTACGCCCCGGGATTTCCAGTTCAATACCGCCAGCCTGATTCAAGAAAGTGCCCCGACGGCCCTGCCCGCGGGCACTACGGTCGCCGAGATGGAGCAACGCCTCATCTTCAGCACCCTTGAACATTGCCAGCAAAACCGTACCCGCGCCTCCGAACTCCTCGGCATAAGCGTCCGCACCCTGCGCAACAAGCTCAACGAATACCAAGCCGCCGGCATCGACGTCCCCGGCCCCAGGGACTGAGGAGACGGACCCAAGGGGAGGACCCGCACCCGTGCACCCCGCATTCGCGGGGCAACCCAAACGCCGCAACGCATTACCACGACAAGCAAGGCCCACCCCAAAGCGCGGGCCTGTCCCGGGGGAATAGCGCAAGCGACCCGAACGATCAAGACGCCCCATCCCCGCACCCTGCTATACTCCCCCCAACCCCAAAGGGCTCCGCCATGTCCACCATCGTCCTCCTCCTATCCTGTCTTGCCGCCGCGCAGGGCCCGGTGCTCGGTATCGAAGGCACCCGCTTCACCCTCGACGGCACGCCCACCTTTCTTCTCGGCATCAGCTACTACGGCGCGCTCGCGATTGAAGACGAAGCGGTACTCGCGGAGGACCTGGACACGATGAAGCAACACGGCTTCAATTGGGTCCGGGTCTGGGCCACCTGGAGCGCTTACGACAACAACTTTTGCGCCGTGAATCGGGACGGTTCGCCCCACGGCCCTTATCTCAACCGGCTCACGCGCCTCTGCACCCTCGCGGGCCAGCGTGGGATGGTCGTGGATGTGACGCTCCATCGCGGGGAACAAGAGGGCGTTCCACGCAACTTCGACGAGCACCTCGCCGTGACCGAGGCCATCACCCGCGCGCTGAAGTCCCATCGAAACGTCTACATCGACGTGGGCAACGAGCGAAACATCGGCGATGCGCGCCACGTCCCCATGGAGGAAGTCGCCACGCTCATTGCCCGTGTAAACGAGATCGACCCTGGACGCCTGTGTACGGCATCTCAGGGTGGTGACATCGCCGACGACGACGTGGCCAATTATCTGTCCGAGGGTCACGTCGATTTCCTGACACCCCATCGCGGACGCTACGCGGGCTCGGCGGCGGAAACCGGCGCCCGAACCACCGCGCTCCTCAACGCGGCCGCTGCGATTCGCCCGGTCCCTGTTCATCACCAGGAGCCATTCCGCCGGGGCTACGCGGACTGGCAGCCCGACGCGAAGGAGTTTCAGAATGATCTGGAAGGGGCCCGTGCGGCTGGAGCGGCGGGTTGGTGCTTTCACAATGGCGGCACCCGCACCGAGGAGGACGAGCGCCCCCGCCGATCCTTCGACTTGCGCTCCGACGAGGGCCGACTCTTCGCGCAGTTTGACGCGGAGGAACGCGCTTTTCTCGAATGGCTTCGACAGACGAGACTGTAGGGAGGCCGGACACACCCGGTATCACGTAGTCCCCGGCTCCGACCGCTCCCGGCCCGCCATTGAGCGGAGGTACGCTTCTCTTCCGCTTCGATCCCGCGATCGCGTGACGCCGCCAAGATCGGCGATATAGTACGCCGAGGCTATATTCAGGGCTCCAGAGATCGGAATGTCGATGGAATGTTCGCCTGGCCCCTGCGGCTCAGGTACTTCCCGGTGAAAGTCGCCGTCCGCGGCCGGTCGGTGATCAGCCCGCCGGTCTACGTGTTGCTTCATTGTCTGCGTGCGTCCCGCTATCGCGTCCAGCGACTCCCGGGCATCTTGAATCGTGCCATCCGCGACCAATTGCTGGCTATGTCGGTCAAAAACACGAACAACGCCCGTGTGTAATTCCAGCAACGCGAGAACCTGATCCAACGCCTCGCATTCCATATGAAGGGTTGGACCCTTAATCTCGACGCCATAACGGGTGCCCACATTTGTGCGATTCATCATGTTGTGCTTCCTCCTCAACTAATTTTCCCAAGTCTGCTCAGTATCGGACTGGCACCGCGAAAACAACCTTCACATCGGCCGGCTCAAGGACTTTCCGTTCGTATCGGACAATGGTCTTTCGGATAGATCACAGTATCGCAATCCAGACTTAAATTGAGGTTAATCAAAAGTAATGAAACGGTAAAACTGATCGGTCCCGGGTTAGCGCGGTGACCGGTATCGCAGCCAAGATTTGGCTGCATACGAATCGTGAGTCGCTTAGACCTCTGGACTGACTGCAGCGCGTTTCACCCGTAAAAGCGGCCTTTTCCGACATGCCTGCGCCGAAAAACAGGGGACCTTAAGTCTGCCTTTACATAACCCGCCGCTTTAGTAAAGAATAAACCACATTCACATCCTCATTTTCAGTATACTCATGCAAAGAGCTCCGGGCGGCGCTCTCACGGATCAGGCAAAGGGCAGGAGGCTGGCTATGCATATCGCGGAAGCTGTTCTCAACACCCTGTCGGAAGCGATTCTCGTCCTCGACCTGTCGCTCCGGGCGGTCACGGCCAACAGGGCCGCCTATCAATTGCTGCCCATCCCAAGAGAGGATCTGAAGGGAAAGCCGATCGAGGAATTGCTGCCGGGCAGCAAAGGAATGAAAAAGCTGAGGTCCAGACTTCGCCGGGTTGCCAGCCAGGAGGGGCATGTGGAGACGATACGCGTGAAGAGCGTCGTTCCCGAGCTTGCCCCAAATTATCTCCTTCTCAGCGCACGCCGCGTCCACTTCCATGAAGACTTACCCTGTATGGTTCTTGTTGAGTTTTCCGACATTACGAATGAAGTTGAGGCCTTGCATCAAGTTCGGGCATTGAATGCGGATCTTCTGCATAATTCGAACGAGTTGCAATCCATAAATCGTGAACTGGACTCCTTCACCCATTCCGCATCGCATGACATGCGAACCCCCTTGCGCTTTATGAACAAAATCGCTCATCTCTTGCTTGAAGAGCACGGGTTGCACTTGCCGGTTGGCGCCATCGAAAAAATCGGCTTGATTCTGGACAGTACGGAGGAAATGTCCAATCTTATAGAGCTGCTTCTGATATTCTCCAAAGTAAAGCGCGAGCCCATCCGAAAGCGTCGCGTCGATCCGGTGCACCTCGCGCACGAGGCACTCCGTGAGCTGCAAGACGATCAGGAGGGCCGCAGCATAAACTTCACGGTGGATGCTCTGCCGCCAGCTTTGGCGGATCGTACGCTCCTCAAGCATGTGCTGGTGAATCTGATGGCCAACGCGTTGAAATATACCCGGACACGCGACGTGTCTACGATACATCTGGGGTTTGAACAGGCCGCCACCGGGACGGTCTACTTTATCCGCGACAATGGCGTCGGATTTAGTGAGGCGGACGCCGAATCCATTTTTCTCCCCTTCGTCGGCCCCCTGATCACCTTCACCCGCATTCCCCGAGACTGGGCCCGGGGCTTCAGGGAAGTGGGCCGCACGCGTCTAAACGTATCCGCCGGAATTGGCGCCGAACACGCCCACGGCCTGCCCTCCATTCGCATCAACTGCCCGCCGGAGATGACCCTGATCCACTTTGTACCAGATGGAAACTGATTAGCGCCGTTTGCGGAACTCGCCGGGCGTAACACCGGAGAAACGCTTGAAGGCAACAGCAAAAGCGTAGGGGTTATGATAGCCCACCTGCTCGGATATCACATTGATAGGGACGTCATGCATTATCAGCAATTCCTGGGCCCGCTCCATGCGAAGGCGTGTGACCATCTTCATCGGGGAAACACGCTGGGTCTCGCGAACCAGTCGGTGAAAATGAGAGGTGGACATGCCCATCTCGTCAGCGAGACTCTCCACCGTCCATGCGCGTTTCAAGTCCCGGTTCACTTTGTGCCAGATATGCTGGAGAAGGGTCTGAAAGCCCGTGTCCGTCTCTTCTTCGTACTGACCAAGCTCCCGTCTTATATAAAGGAGGATGAGCTCCGAGTATAGCGCCGCCGCCTTCTCGGCGGTGGGACCTCGCCCCCGAGACTCCCGCAAAAAATCCTCCATGAGGCGCCCCAGCGGCCCCGTCTGGGCTGTCTTGCGAACAACAACACGATTCAATTGAACGGGCTCCCAGCCATTGTCCATGCCCAGGTGAAACCAGAGAAAGTGCCATCGACTTCGGAGGGGGTGATACCCAAAAGGGGTACCGGCGGGCACGATCAGCACCTGCTCGCGTGAGACTGTGCACGTCTGTTTTGCCGTACAGACATTCCCTGAACCCTCAATCGGGTAGACCAGAAGATGATACCGCGGTGCGCTGCGCTCCAACTCGTATCCGGGCCAGGCCTCCGTAATACCCGCCTCCGCGATCTTCGCACCCTTTCCATCACCTGAAGATTTGGAACGCCATGGGAAGAAGTGCTCTCGGCAGCGATCGGACCATTTCATAACATCGCCGAAGCATCTCTGATTGGCTGACTTTCCCACCGGGCAGATTCCTCTTAAGCGAGTCGAAGGTTGTGGTCCTATCAGAGCCTCCCGCTGATGGAGGCCATACACCACAAAGTATAAAACAAATTGTAGCAACAACTTAAGTGCCAAAAAACTCAATATTCATCGATTCTAGCTCGGAAGTCATAATAGCTTCACAAATATACAGAGTAGATCCAACAATTGCAAGAAAGGCGTTAGCGTTGTTTAATACCTTCAAGCCCGACCGAATACCCTTTTGGCTTTCAGGAATCATCAACCCAAGAAGAGGAGAACAAGTTATGAGAAAGAGAGGCTTTACGCTGATCGAACTGCTGGTGGTGATCGCCATCATCGGAATCCTGGCGGCAATTCTGCTTCCGGCGCTCGCCCGCGCGCGCGAGGCGGCACGGCGGGCAAGTTGCCAGAATAACCTCAAGCAGTGGGGTCTGGTACTCAAGATGTACGCCAACGAGTCCAAGGGTGAAAAATGGCCAGATATTGACTACTGGAATGTCAACGACGCCAGTCTGATCGCGGCGGCGGTACCAGACTTCTCCATTTGGCCCATGGGAACCGGGCCTCGCGGAAAAGCAATCTATCCAGAGTATCTGACGGATCTTAATATTAATCGTTGCCCAAGTGCTGGTAATCGCACGGGCTGGTCCGATTTCACGCTCTCCTATCCGGAAGCGCCGAATGACCAGTACTGCCACGAGAAATACAGCTACTTCCTGACCGTGGTTGATACGGCTACTGGCGAGTATGGAACCATCGACTGGGATAATTCCCAAAGCCCCTGCACCAACGGCAAATACTTTGTCGCAAACTACCCGGGCTACATGTATCTTCCCAAAGTGTTCCAGGCCGAATGGTTTGCGGACATCGCCAATGCACAGATGTTCAAGGGCATCTTGGACGACAATCAGAACGCGCCGAATCCCACGATTACGTACATCGGAAACTGGATCGAAAAGGACCTGAACATCAATCTCGTTACCCCGCTGCCCACGGGCGCGACCAGCGTACGAGCCATGCATCTCAGGGAAGGGGTTGAGCGTTTCCTCATTACGGACATCAACAATGCCGGTGCCTCCTCTAAGGCCCAGAGCACGGTACCAGTGATGCTCGATCGCGCCGCTTCAAAGCTGGGCGGCGGAATCAGCAGCTCATCCTTCACCCACGTACCGGGTGGCGCAAATATACTGCTCATGGAGGGACATGTGGAATTCGTGAAGTACCCGGCAACCAATCCCGCTCATTTCCCGCTTTCGGAGAACTTCGTGCGCTATACCAGCATGAACGTCGGAACGGCCGGCTGAAGACGCAAACTCACAAGCATTTTCGCCGGGAAGTCCTCCTTCCCGGCGACTTTTCTTTTAGAAGCGCCTTGGCGAACTCCGGTCCCATCAGGGCACCGGCGTCTAGTAGTCGCGCGCACCGCAGGCATCGGCCTGAATCCACCATGTGACTTGAGTCCAACGGACCCAAATGGCACAACGCAATCGCCCGCCAGTCTCCGGGCCTGGCCGCACGGATGCTCCCGAGTCCATGCGCACTTCGGGCCTGACAGCCTCCTGCACACGTCGCGCCAAAGCAAGAACCGAAGTGCCCGATCGCAATCAACCCGTGCAAGCAGCAGCGTTATGAATCCAATCGAGGCGCTCGCTCAGTCCAATCGTTCGTGGCCAATCTGAGATTGCCATCACAGCTCACGTCACGCCAGAATCGTCGGGTCCAAATCATCCACCTGCCTGTGAGTCAATGTATGCGCGATACCATACGGCAGGGAATGTCGCTGGCAATATTCCGGAAGCAGGTGGAGTATCTCCCGAACCTTCGCCATCGGAATAGTAGTAAGAGGCACATTCGCAGCCTGCATCGCCTCTTTCAAGGGGACAATATCCTGCCCCTGGAGAAAGGCCATAATAAGGATCCCCGGCCCAACCAAATCACCGTGTGGCAGACCCTTTCCAAGAACACTTTCGGCGGCGTAGGCAAAGTAGTGTTCGCTCCCCTCCTCCGGTCTGGAGTGACCGATGAGATTGCAGAGTTGGACCTCCATGGCCAGACACTCCAGAAGCCTACGCAGGCCAGAAGGCTCGCCCCGTCCGGCGGATGCGGCGCACGCCAGACATGCCCCCTCGATGACGGCGGCTATCTTGTCGATTGAAGCGTCATACGCCATGTGCTCGGGATTGCGACTGGCCAGGTCGGCGAACTTCCAATCCCATCGCCCCGTGGCAATGGACAACACATCCGTAACTCCCGCGGACCGAATCGATTGAGGCCCGGATGCAATAAGGTCCAGGTCGACCACAACCCTGTCGGGGGGCTTGGTTTCGATGTATCGCACACAACCGCCCTCGCGGTATCCCGACGCCCAAGTCAAGAATGCATCAACCGAGATAGCCGTCGGAACGCATACCAGGGGACAGTTCACCTTTGCGGCCACATACTTGGCGGCATCCACCGCAAGCCCGCCTCCTATGGCGTAGACGATCTCGCCCCGAACTTTATGCAGCAACATCTCCCAATGGGAAAGGCTCGCCTCGGTGACGATGTGCAGGGTCGCGGGAGCTCCGGGAAGCCGACCGGCGAGGGCGTTCATAATGCCGGTACTGGTTACGACGTCGGCTGATCCCGTCTCCTGAAGCGACTCCAGTGAGGCATACTGAATCGATGGTGTCCCAAAGCTGTGCATTACTTGAGCTTCCTCTCCCGTATGAAACGTCTGGAACAGCCAGATATCGATTGGATTTCAATTCAGCTTCGCAACGGCAGGTCCGGCACGCTTTGCGCGCGAAGAGATACAAAGACGTCGCCGCGAGAAAACCCTACTCAGCGAGTCGCGATTTCATGCCTTGGATACACTCCGGCTCGAGATATCCGTCCACTCCAAGCAGATTGGCCGCCGCGTTGAGGACCACCCGCTCGTTGTCCGCTCCTGTGGAGAGCATCTCTTGGATGCCCTCCGGATTATACAACTCCGCCGGAACGATGTAGCCAACTTCATCGTCCGCCAACGAGAACACGAAGCGGTAGTTCCCTTTCATCATGTCGAGAAGTTTGAACGCCACCTCGGGATGCACTTCCCCCGGGGCCGTAAGGATCTGCGCGGGGCCCACTTCGAAGAGCGCCATTTCGCTGAGGGTTCCCCCGTCGGCTCTCACCTTTACGGGCAGCATTCCCTTTGCCGATGCATCGATCATCCACTCCGACAGAATAGGAAAGAGACACTCGATCCGGCGAACACTCACGCTCGGTGACTCCACCCACGCTAGCGTGTTCATGGCTTTCGCGACATTGTCCGATACAACTCGACCAATGCGTTTCATGTGCTCTTCGGCCAGGTCCATGTCATTCTCGCCCTGCCCGATCGGCTCGACACCGCCAACCGCCCGATTGAACACCAACGTCACACCGCCAAACTTTTCGCTGACATTTTCGTAGATGTAGTGAAAGCAATCGGCCGACACTTTCGTGGACTGGTCGCCAAGCACGTCCGGGTGATTGCCAAAATTGATCATAGTCGCGATGGCTTTTCCCGTTTCCAGCTCTTCCAGGCGCATGATGGGCAATCCCGGCTCCACAACGCCAGGATTGTGCCAGTTGACCGCGACTCCGACGATCTCCCCGTCCTTGACGGGGAGTTCCGTGTGGGCGAAACCCGCCCGAGCGGGTTTCAGGCTCGCGGCGGCCTGCTTAATGGCCTCCGCCGTCTGCCGCTTCACCCAGTTGACATATTCCATGTTCACCGCCTCGCCGGGCGGGCCAAAGACCCCGAGCAGGCAGGGTGAAGAGTGGGTATGGGTGGTGCAAATCGTGACGTTCTCCGGCGGCACGGCATCCTGCATCGTTCTCGTTTCCCGGACCCATTCATTGAAAAAGGCGATAAGATCTAGGATTACGAAGGCAATCCGTGTCCGCCCATCGTCGAGCACTATCGCTCTCGCGTGCAACGGAGAATGGACCCCCGTGGAAAGTCGATGGTTCCAGTAGCCGTCCAGATAGATCGGCTCCCTGGGCGTAATGTCCACCTCCGCAGCCCCCGCCCTGAAGACGAAAGGTTCCGCGCGGGAAATCTTCCTGGGTTCCGGCAGCTCGCGCCGCACCTGCTCACTCAGGCGGCCTGCATTGGCCCTGATCTCCGCCGCGCGCGCTGTTACTTCCACGTCTACAGTCTCCTCGGCCTGAGCCAGCAGCCCCGAGAGGCAAATGAACCCGAGCAAGGCGGTTCGAACGGCAAGATTCATTCCTTGCACGACACGTGGGGTCTCCGCTGCCTCCGAAGCCAATACCAACTCCTTCTCGCAGCCAACAGCATCCGCGCTGCCACGCTTGTTCCTGAACATCTTCATTGCCTCTCCAGGGTCAGTCACATCCCCCCTCTGAATGCGCCCATCTTGTCGTTGGCGAGACGCTGCCATCAGGCCTTTGGCAGCCGATACGTGGCAACGGACTGGGCCGGCAGGTTCGCTCTGAACACCCGTGAGGACTCGGACACGGCAATGTCCCGGGCAGCCTCCGAATGATTCACCACGACCAGCACGATCATCCCATCGGGATTCCGGAAGGCGATGTGGTCGATCTCGCCCGCAGCCGCGCCGGAATCCAGCCGGACTGCGCCGCGCTGGATGAACTTCATAAACTGACCGTACATGTAATAGTCAAAGTTGTAACGCACTTCGAGGGTGTCCGCATCAAGCACGATGCAGGTATCTGTCGCCTCGAAGGGCCCGTTGTTGGGCTCGCCCGTTGAATCGATCATGGTGACCCAGGCGTTGTACATGGCGGCGCCGTTGCGCAGAAAGGCGATAATTTCGCGCGCCCCCGGGATGCCATAGACCGAGCCTTCCGTGATGTAGACGGGCTTTTCCGGAAACTCGCGGGCGAGTTCGCCCATGGACTGAGGTTCGCCCACATAGGGGTGAAAAGCGACGCCGTCGACATACTTCGCGGCGGCGGGGTCCTTCAGGATGTTTCGCGGGTAGGTCGCATTGTTGAAATTGTGGTCGAAACACCAGATCTCGGTGTCGAGGCCGGCGGCTTCGAAGGCGGGACCAAGGTGATCACGGATGAAGTCCCGCTCGGGATGGCCCATGATGGTGCGATCAACGGGCCACCAGGTGTCTTCGTCTTCCACGAGGGACCACTGACACGATGGATACCACCAGCTCCGGACGTCGTCGCGTTTGTTGACGCCGGGCTCGTTCTGCACGGTCACGGCATGAACGGCGAGCCCCTCTTCCCTGTAGGCCTGAAGAAACTTCACGAAGTACCTGGCATAGACGCTGTAGTAACGGGGATAAAGGTGGCCGCCGATGTGATCATCGCCCGTCTTCATCCAGCCCGGCGGACTCCAGGGGGAGGCGTAGAACAGGAGGTCGGGGTTCTTCTCTCTGGCAAGCTTGAGTACGGGTAGAATGTAGGCCCGATCCTTCTCGATAGAAAAATGCTTGAGATCAGGGTCCTTCTCGCCAGGTGGCATATCGTTGTAGGTGTACCACGGCTCGCCCGTGAAATCGGGCGTGCCGATGCAGATGCGCATGGTGCTCATACCGATGCCCTCTTGGGGCGAGACGAGGCTCTCCACAACGGCCGCCCGCTTTTCCGGCGACAGGCGCCAGAGATTGGCGCAGGTGCTGTGCTCCAGTGAAGCACCCATGCCAAGCATGGTCTGGTAGGTTGTTGTGGTGTCGATGACGATACGGGCTTCGCCGGTCTCATCTCCAACTTGGAGGGTGAGCGCCGGGCCGGGCGAGAGCTTCTGCCGCAGGTCCGCTGTGGTTATCCACTGCTCCACTGTGGCGGGCTCGGCCATCACCAGGCCGCCGCCCCAGATTGAAACAGCCAGGACGGTCCCGGCAACGCTGAACCAGATCCGCTGTACATCACAGTACTTTCGGCAATTGACTTCTTTCATGGCTCACTCGAATTCCGCCGACTCGTCGGCCAGGATGGCGTTGTAGGACTCGCGATAGCGAGCCTCGGAAACGGGGTCGTTCTGTAGCACGATGAGTTCGCAGACGCGCACCGAGCCCACGTCGATTCGGACGGAATCCTCCGCTCTCTCGAAGTTCAGCGGGCGAATGCCACCCGGCGATACCGCCACGACGGCCTGGGGCGCAATCCAAGACGGAAGCGTCGTTTCGATGTGGACGTTCTCATGGGCTGTAAAGGGATAGGCCTCGGGGTGAATTTCATAGTTCTGATTCGTGAGGCAGAGAAACAGACGATCCTCGGTCACCAGCGGTGCCACATCCAGCTTTTCCGGGCTTTGGATCTTCAATGCGATGGGATCGGCGATCAGGAGGTCATCCCGCACGACGCGGAGCACCCTGCCCCAATCGCGCATGGCCTCAACCGCATCTGGAAATCGCTCAGCTTCTTTCACGCTGTAGTTGAACCAGAGGATGCCCTTGGCGCCGCGACCAATATTGAACATGAGCTGGGCCGCGATCTCGTCCGGTGTGGGACAGTAGCGTTTCGGTCGCTCGGTCCAACTCCCGATTCCCTGTGACCAGACCCAAATCGGTTTCGGCTCCGACGCTTCCTTCAGGTCCCGCGTGTAGTAGCCTGTTTCTTCCAATTGGGTCCCATACACATGGGGCCAGACGCTACTCGTGGGGGCGCCCACGCAATAATGGTCGTGGCAGGGGATGTCGGGAATGGAGGCGTACTCGAAGAACTTCACATTGCGACACAGCGTGATCATCGTCGGCACCGTGCGATTGATCTCTTTCGTGCTCTCGTCTTTCATCAGCATGTCCGAAGGCAGGATGGACCAGTCGGGCTCGTCCTGGAGCATCCAGCAGGAAACCGCCGGGTGCTCACCCAGACTGCGGAGGGTGTCGAGCGACGGGCCGACGCCGCTCGCATGCACCATGGAGCGAAGTCCATATTTCCCGGCCAGCTCGGCATAGAAGGGACTCTCCCGGGTGCCCCCTTCCACGAGCGTATCGATATGGATGCGACGCTGGTCGCCATAGGTGTCCTTGTCCCCGCTCCAGGCGCCAATCGGAAAAAGGCTGGTATGCGCCCGGCGATGGGCGTAGATGAAGCGTTCCTGGCCATCTTCTTCCACGCCGATGCGGAGTACGAGCAACTCCGAGGGCGCCATCGGCTGGGCCAGGGTGAGTCGGCCAATGGTATGCGCGGGGCCCGCGCCGCCCGGACTGGTCCATGCGAGTGCGGTGGCCCCATGGCCCACCACTTCGGCGGACGTGAACCGGATCGATTCCGTGCCGTTGTAGCGTGCGTGGAAGACAAGTTCGGAAAGATTCTGGGGCATGACGATGGAGGAGACGCGCACCGGATCGGAACGCAGAGTAGTCTCACCTCGGCCCACGGGCATCCAGGTATCATCCACGATCGAGAAATCCAGGGACTTCCCCTCGGCGAACTCGTCGCTCACCGCGTTGATTTCGAGCACGGTTGACTCGCCGGGAGCAAGGCCCCGGTCGTACCAGCGGTGCCACGCCAGGAAACGCCCAAGCAGCCAGTGGGACTCGTCCTTGCCATTGAGCCGGTAGAATCTCAGGCTGCGTTCACGTTCGCTCACATTGGTGAGGTACACGTGGATCAGGCCCCCGCGATTCGGCTTGTCCTGCTCCATTTCGCGCAAGGCCTCGGTTTCCCAGCGCGCCGGACGAAACTCAATTCTGTCTATGCGGATCGGCAGGCTCCGGCCCACCGCTGTGCTGGCGCTACGCTGTGGCGTCTGGCCCGCGCTGGCGCCGACCAGAATCAGCACGACGAGCGTGACGATTCTCCTCATGTAGAGCATTCTGGCAACCCCTTGGTTGTGGCAAGTCAGCGTTTGTCGCCGAAGTATAAGTTTCTGCCAGCGAAATCGCAATTGGTGGAACTGCTTTCATACTCTGTGAGACTACCATTCTTTATTCAACCGTCTCCGTTCGCGCCTCGCGTCATTGGGATACGGTTGGCCGACCGCGCCGCCACCACCAGACAACGCCCCAATCGCAGCTTTGGCTTCGCGGCAGTCCGATCCACCTGTCCTCCATCCGCATCAATTGCCCCCGGAGATGACCCTCACCCGGCTGGTCGGGCGGCCGACGTCTTCTCCCTCTCCGTTTGCGGTCGCACTCGCGCAACAAGCTCAACGAGTACGAGGCCGCGGGCGTCAACGTGCCCGGACTTGGAGACTGTGGGGACGGACCCGCGCCCGTGCTCCCTGTACTTGCGAAGCACCCCAGGTACTACAAAACGTCCATCGACGAACGAAGTTCACCAATACGCGCGGGCCTGTCCCAGGGTAATAACGCGTTCGACCCGAACAATCACGGCGGGCCCCTCCCCCGTTTCAAGAGTTTAACGCCGGGTGCCACCCGCACGCGGGCCGCCTGGAGCCGCCGGTAACTTGCGGGTGATGGGACTATCGGCGAGCTTCAAGATTTAACACACACCACACATTTCGCGTTGCAAGTCCAAGGTTTCACGCCAGTCCCCCCCCCCCCCGCGATGTTGCCCCCAGAGTCTGCCTCTCAGCGTTTGTACATTTCGCTATTTTGGGGCGTCTATTGGCCCTTGGGTTAGTGCCATTCGGGACCGTCCGGAACGACCATGCAACAACTTGACTTCCCGCACCCTTCACTTTATAATGAAAAGTACTTATGCCAAAAACAAGGGTGTTTCCGAATTATGACACTGCGCGCAACAACCATCAAAACGTGCGACTTCCGAGCAATGGCGATCCCCAAGTTCAGGCAACACGCCTGGGGTCGACTTAGGGCCATCGCCCTGCCTGCCCTGTTTCTCGGCACGAACGTCTCCCTTTTCGTTCTGCTGTTCTTCCGACTCCTCCACACGGACTGGGTCATTCGCCTCGCCTACGACACGAACACCCTTCTGTTCCCGTCCATCTTCATTCTGTGTGCCGTGCGCCGAACGATCATCCGCGCGCCACGCCGGAGCGTCACGTGGATCTGGATGGCGCTCGCCCTGTCCCTTTTCTCCCTGCGCGTCTACGCCACCCACATCGAACCACACAACCTTCAGGTTCATGAAGTGACCATTCACTCCGACAAGGTCACGAAGTCCTTCACCCTGCTCCACATGTCCGATATCCAGTCCGGTGGAATCGGTGCCTATGAAGAAAAGGTCTTCGCACGAATCCGGGACCTGAGCCCGGACCTGATCGTCCACACCGGCGACCTGCTCCAGCCTCTCGGTGACTTGACGCGTCAGAGCGAACTGCCCAAACTTGCGACACTATTCGCCACGCTGAATCCGCCCCTGGGCATGTACGCGGTGGAAGGCGAATCCGACACCGGTCTCGCCCATATCCAACCCAGACAACTTGGCGGCCTTCGCTTCCTCAATTCCGAGGCGGTGGGCATTCGCGCGAATGGCTTCCATATTCGACTCCTCGGTCTGGCCCATGCCCACTCGTTTCGACACGGGGCCGTGCCAGGGAGCGAAGTGTCCAAGTGGCTCGCTACGAGCCCGCCCGATGCACTCAATATTGTCATGGGACACCGTCCGGACTATCTCACCCGCCTCACGGACCAGCCCATCGATCTGTGTCTCGCGGGCCACACCCACGGCGGCCAGGTGCGCCTCCCATGGATTGGCGCGCTGGCCACCTCCAGCAACGCCCCCAGAGCGTGGTCCCGTGGTTTTCGGGAAGTGGGCCAAACCCGCATCAACGTCTCCGCAGGTATCGGCGCCAGCCACAACAAGGGCCTGCCCTCCATCCGCATCAACTGCCCACC